>JALZIL010000110.1 GCA_030860305.1 Actinomycetota bacterium | reverse complement strand
CAGGTCGACGTACCAGTCGGCTTCAAGCCCGCTGGACAGCCGCACCCGACCGTGTACGACGGCCAGTTCGGTGATCAGGTCAGCCAGCCGGTCCCTCTCCACGACAGCCGAGCCTAGGTGTCAGTGTCGGTGGCTAGCCTGCATGCCATGCCTGACTCTTTCCGCTCGTCGATCACAACCGCCGCATATCTGGACCACCTCGAGGGTGAGTCGCGCCGTTTCACCGATGTGTTGGCCCGCGTGGATCCGGCGGTTCCGGTCCCTACCTGCCCGGACTGGACGGTCGCGGACCTGGTGTGGCACCTGACCGAGGTGCAGTGGTTCTGGGGCTCGATCGCCGAGGGGCGGATCACCGACGACGACGCCGTCGATGCCGTCGACAACGACAAGCCACCCAGGCCGAGCGACTATCGGGAGTTGCTGGCGCTGAGCGGTACAGCCCGGGAACGGCTGACCGCCGCGGTTGCCAACGGTCCCGACGACACAGCGCTGTGGTCCTGGGCGGCGGAACAGACGCTGGGGTTCACCCGGCGGCGCCAGGCGCACGAGGCACTCATCCATCGGGTCGATGCCGAATTGACCGCTGGTGTCCCGGTTGCGCCCCTCGACGCGCAGTTGGCCGCTGACGGCATCGACGAGGTCCTGACCGTCATGTGGGGTGACGTGCCGGCTTGGGCGAGCTTTTCCTCGACCGACCTGGTGGTGGCACTGGAGGCCGCGGACACCGGCGATGCGTGGCTGGTCGAACTCGGTCGGATGATCGGGACGTCACCGCGCAGCGGCAAGAGCTACGACGAGCCGACCACGACCGTGCTGGCGCCCGGCTCGCGGGCCGCCGACGCGTTGGTGCGGGGCAGTGCTGCTGACCTGGACCTCTGGCTGTGGAACCGCGGGTCGACCGGGATGACCCGCTCCGGAGATCAGGCTGCCCTGGATGGTGTGGCAGCGCTCGTCGCTGCCGGCGTGCAGTAGGCGCAGACAGCAGCGCGGGCGCCCCGGGTGAATCCGGGACGCCCGCGCTGTGCTTAGAGATGCTGTGCTCTTGGAGATGCTGTGCTGGTGGAGCGGTGCGGCTTAGGCAGCCGGGGGCATCATGACCTGGTCGATGATGTACACGGTGGCATTGGCGGTCTGCACGTTGCCGCAGACAACCATCGGAACTGGGTCGTTCGAGCCGCCCACGTTGGTGGTGAACATCTCGCCTTCACCATCGATGGTGAGCTCGGCGCCGTTCAGCGTCGGGAAGGTACCCGCCAGTGCGTCGGGGGCAAGGCGCTCGCCGATGACGTGGTAGGTCAGGATCGCCGTGAGCTGATCGACGTTCTCGGGCAGCAGCAGCATTTCCAGGGTCCCAGGCGCCGCTGCGTCGACTGCCGCGAACGCGTCGTTGGACGGCGCGAAGACGGTCAGGTTGTCGGTGGTGTTCAGGGTGTCGCCCAGGTTCGCGGCGGTGACCGCAGCCACCAGGGTGGACAGGAGCGGGTTGTTGCTGGCCGCAGTGGCGACCGGGTCGTCGGCCATGCCTTCGACGCTGCCCTCACCCTCGGTGGGAACTTCGGCGCACGCTGCGCCGAACGGGCCCTCGGCGGCCGGTGCTTCCTCGGTGGTGGCTGCTTCCTCGGTGGTCTCTTCCTCGGTGGTGGCTTCCTCGGTAGCCGCAGAGTCCGTGCTGGGCTCGTCGGAGCCACAGGCGCTCAGCGCCAGGGTCAGGCCCATGACCGATGCCAGCAATACGCTGCGAGTCGTTCGCATCTTCACTTTGGTGCTCCCTTCGCCAGTCAATGTCCGGCGGGTTGGTGGGGTGTTCCTTCACAGAGCGTTCGGCCCGGTCCGGAGAGCGGTTCATCACGATGCGGTCACGGTTGTGAACGCTCCGTGGGGCCGACATGAAACAGCAAGCAGCGCAAAGGAACCCGGGCACCCGCGCCATGTTGCACGCGGATGCCCGGGCTACCAGCCGTTGGCGGTTTCCATGGAAACCACCAGCTGAGGCGAGCTCTCAGAAGTTGTCGCTCACCGTCGCGACGATGTTGTGCCAGCCGGTGGCACCGTTCGGGAACGGCGGAACCCGCTCCTCGGGCTGGGTCTCCCCATTCTGGTCGGTGGCCCGTACGACGATGGTGTGCGAGCCGGCCGCGAAGTCGACGGGATAGGTCCACTGCCGCCAGATGTTCTTGTTGACCTCGGGTGACAGGTCGGCTTCGGCCCAGTCGGCGCCGTCCACCTTGACCTCGACCTTGGCGATGCCCCGGGTCTGCGCCCAGGCGATTCCGGCGACCATCCGCGGTCCGGACTTGACCGGACGCAGGCCCTGCGGGGTGTCGATGCGGGAGAACACCTTGATCGGGCCCTCGCGATCCCAGTCCCGCTCCACCCAGTAGGCATCGAAGGCATCGAAGGTCGTGGCCTCGATCTCGACGATCCACTTGCAGGCGCTGACGTAGCCGTACTGGCCGGGAATCAGCATCCGGGCCGGGAAGCCATGGTCGACCACGAGCGGCTCGCCGTTCATCCCGATCGCGATCATCGCGTCCTCGGTGTTCAGCGCGGCATCGGTGGCCGTACCGATCGTCATCCCGTCCACCGAGCGGGACACCAGTTGGTCCGCGCCACCCTTGATGCCAGCCTCGTCGAGCAGGTTCTTCAGCGGTACGCCGATCCAGCGAGCGGTGCTGGCCAGCTTGTCGCCGACCTGGTTGGACACGCAGGACAGGGTGATGTCGCGCTCGATCAGGTCGTCCCGGTTCATCAGGTCCTCGAAGGTGAGCTCCACCTCCTGGTCGACCATCCCGAAGATCCGCAGCGACCACTCCGAAGGCGAGACCTGCGGGACCGTGATCGCGGTGTCCACTCGGTAGAAGTCGTCGTTGTCGGTGAACAGTGGTGTCAATCCCTCGACCGATTCCGAGAGGTCCGCACCGGCCGGTAGGGCTGGCGCCGGGCTGGACGGGGTCGGCAGAGCGATGTCGGCCCGTGCTCCGGAGACGGCAAAGCGGCGCTGCAGCAAGTTGCCCGCCCCACCGGCCACAACCGCCGCGCCGGCGGCCAGGCCACCAGCGACGAAGAACCCGCGGCGGTTGAGCGAGTTGGTGTTCCGATCCACGCCCGCAAGCCGCTCGCGCAGCTTGGCCACGAGGGTCTCGTCCGCGTGTTGGCGCTTCGCCGTCTCGACGTCCGAAAAGGTGCTGGTTATTGCGCTCGCGTCATCGGACGTTGCGCCGGTCGTACGGCGTCCGAGCGTGGTGATCAGGTATATCAGCGCAACGGCTCCGCCGAGCGCGCCCACGATGGAGGGCAGCGTGTCCAGCACCGAACCGGTCGGGCGGGTGATCGCGGCGGCTGCTCCCAGGACGCCGAAGAGCAGCACGCCGGCCGCGGCCAACCGCAGCCGGGTCCAGGCGAGCAGTCCGAGCACCATGGCAAAGACGGCGAGCAGAACGAGGGTGCCCACGACGAGAGCGATCTTGTCGCTCTCGCCGAAGGTGGTGATGGCGAAGTCTTTGAGCGGCCGAGGTGTGGCGTCGATGACGGCGCCGCCGATGGCGATCACCGGCGAACTGTTCGGCCCGACGAGCCCGGCGAGCAGTTCACCGATCCCCAGGGCGACTGCTGCCGCGAGCAGGCCGGCCAGTGCGCTCAGCCCGCGCCGTACCCAAGGCTTGGCATTGGTGGGAGCACTGCGCTCCGTCTGGTCAGGCTGGTCAATCTGGGTGCTCACATACAGCGTTCGTACGGCGCGACCTGCCGGTTCACCAACTCCCCCGTCGCGCTAGGCGCCCGCCGTCACCCGAGCGCTCATCCAGCGCAGCACGCTGCGCGGGACCAGCCGCGATCCGATCACCGACGCTTTGTACTGCGCGCCCGGAATGCTGATCACCGCTCCGCGGCGATGATCACGCAGGCCGGCTGCCACTACGTCGTCGGCGTCGAGCCAGAGGAGTTCGGGTACGCCACCGCGGGAGACACCGACTCGGTCGTGGAACTCCGTACGGGTAAAGCCTGGGCACAGCGCGGTCAGCCCAACGCTCTTGCCCGCCACCAGCATGGACAGCGATTCGGTGAACGAGGTCACCCACGCCTTGCTTGCCGCATACGTCGCTCCAGTGGCGGTGGGCACTGACCCGGCCACCGAGGAGACGTTGATGATCCCGCCGGAGCCGCGCTCGATCATCGCCGGCAGCGCGGCGTGCGTGAGTCGTAACACGGCACGGACGTTGACCGCGAGCATCCCCTCCTCCGCGGCGATGTCGGAGTCCAGAAAATCATCGGACAGTCCGAATCCCGCATTGTTGACCAGCAGATCCAGCGGCGCCCCTGGGTCAGCCACTCGGGCCTCGACTCGGGCGAGGCCCTCGTCGGTGGACAGATCCGCGGCAATCGTGTTCACGTCGATGCCGTACCGCTGACTCAGCTCCGTCGCCTTTTCGGTGAGCCGGGCCTCCGTACGCGCGACGAGGACGAGATCGCTTCCCTCGCGGGCGAGCTGAGCGGCGAAGGCAGCACCGATGCCGGCCGTGCCGCCGGTGACCAGTGCGACTGACATTTGGTTAAGGCTAGTGCCGCGCCCTTCTCGATCCGTGCCCGGCTCAGTCAGGGGGCTCGGTGCGCAACCAGTCGACGGTCTGCTTTTGGAAGAGCATCACCAGGATCGCCACGGTCAGCACGATCAGAAGCAGCGTGTAGTTCAGCAGTCCGCCGACCCCGATCGCATTGAATACGGCGAGGGATAGCTGGATGCCCGCGCAGGCGATGCCCAACAATCGGCCGGCCTTGTGCCGCCTGGCCAGCAGGACGCATGCCACCGCGGCCATCAGCCCGAGGACCGCGCCGGCCACGAACAGCGTCGTCAGCTGGCTGCCTGCCGCAGCACGGTCGAAATCAACATCTCGGTCGCGGGCGGCCTTGGCGAATTCGTCGAGGATCGAACCGAGTCCGGTGAAACCCAGCACCGCATTGACCAGGAGCAGGAGACCGAGGAAGCCGAGCAGGATGGCGGCGACCTTCGCCGGCGTGGGCATCCGATCCGTCGGCGCCGGAGTCGGACCCTTCGTGGTGTCAGGCATCCTGGCAGCTTGCCAGGGCCGCCAAGAGGCGCCCGCCAAGCCGCGGCGACAGCGTTGTCATCATGCTGGTGTCGGCCACCGGGCCAGGCTCACTACGGTGGGCAGATGTCCGCGCCTGCGCCGCCCCCACCGCCTTCGAATCAGAACCCCTATGGGTACGGGTACCCGCCTCCCGGCGCTTCCGGCCAGGGGCAGCCCTACGGTCGGCCCTCGGCACGCAACGGGCTGGCCATCACCTCGCTGGTTCTCGGGATCCTGGCCCTGGCCACCAGCTGGCTGTCCCTACCGGGGATCATCCTCGGCATCCTGGCGGTCATCTTCGGCGGGATAGCTCTGGCCCGGGCCCGGACCGACCGGGTCAGCAACAAGGGGATGGCCATCGCTGGGTTGATCACCGGCATCCTGGCCGCCGTCATCGGCACCGTCATCTTGATCATCGGATTCCGGATCGCCTCGGACTGCCAGGAGCAGTACGGGTCCGACATCACCGAGCAGGAACTCGAACGTTGCGTCCAAGGCAACGTCGGCAGCTGACTGCCGGGCGCAGTGCCGAGTCCCGCGATCGCCGCCCAGCTGACTGACGAGTTCGGGGTTGTCGGGGTCATCCGGTGGCGGATGGGCCCGATGATCCCGAACTGACCGACAGGCGGTCCTCACCCGGCACGACGTCGACGGCGACGGTGTCCCCGTCCCGGATCTCGCCCGCCAACAGCGCGCGGGCCAGCGAGTCACCGATGGCGGACTGGACGAGACGTCGCAGCGGTCGCGCGCCGTAGACCGGGTCGAAGCCGCCGAGTGCCAGCCACTCCCGAGCCCCCGGAGTGACCTCGAGAGTCAGCCGTCGAGCCGATAGCCGCCGGGCAAGCTGATCGACCTGGATATCGACGATGTGAGTGAGCTCGTCGGCACCGAGGGAGTTGAACATGATGACGTCGTCGAGCCGGTTCAAGAACTCCGGCTTGAAGTGCCGGCGCACGACCTCCATCACCGCGTCTTTGCGGCCGTCCTCGGGCAAACCCTGATCAGCGATCAGCGCAGAACCGAGGTTGGAGGTGAGGATCAGCAACGTGTTGCGGAAGTCCACGGTCCTGCCTTGACCATCGGTCAGCCGTCCGTCGTCGAGGACCTGCAACAGCACGTCGAAGACATCCTGATGGGCCTTTTCGACCTCGTCGAGCAGCACGACGGTGTACGGGCGCCGCCGTACCGCCTCGGTCAGTTGACCGCCTGACTCGTACCCCACGTAGCCCGGCGGGGCGCCGACCAGCCGAGCCACCGAGTGCTTCTCGCCGTACTCGCTCATGTCGACGCGGACCATCGCCCGTTCGTCGTCGAACAGGAACTCCGCCAAGGCCTTTGCAAGCTCGGTCTTCCCGACGCCGGTCGGTCCCAGGAACAGGAACGAGCCCGTCGGACGGTTGGGGTCCGAGACCCCGGCACGGGCCCGGCGTACGGCATCGGCCACCACCTGTACGGCCGCCTCCTGTCCGACCACCCGGGTAGCCAGGACCTGTTCCATCCGGAGCAGCTTCGCCGTCTCGCCCTCCATCAGGCGCCCGGCCGGAATCCCGGTCCAGGCCGCGACGACATCGGCGATGTCCAGTTCCGAGACCTCCTCGGTGAGCATCGAGGCTCCACTATGGACCGACACTTCGGCCTCGGCCAATTGGCGCTCCAGAGCGGGGATTCGGCCGTACCGAAGCTCGGCGACCCGCGCCAGGTCACCATCGCGCTCGGCCCGGTCGGACTCCGAGCGGACTGCTTCCAGTTCCTCCTTGGCGATGCGGATCCGGTCGATGGCGCCCTTGTCCTGCTGCCAGCGGGCCGTCAACTCGGCGAGCGTCTCGCGCCGATCGGCGAGGTCCACCCGAAGGGCGGAGAGTCGCTCTTGCGAGGCGGGATCGTCCTCTTTGGACAGAGCCAGCTCCTCGATCTCGAGCCGGCGTACGACCCGCTCGACTTCGTCCACCTCGACCGGGCGGGAGTCGATCTCCATGCGCAGCCTGCTGGCGGCCTCGTCGACCAGGTCGATCGCCTTGTCGGGCAGGAAGCGAGCGGTGACGTAGCGGTCGGACAGCGTCGCGGCGGCGACGATCGCGGCATCGGTGATCCGTACGCCGTGATGGACCTCGTAACGCTCCTTGAGCCCGCGCAGCATGCCGATGGTGTCCTCGACCGTGGGTTCACCGACGAGCACCGGCTGGAAGCGACGCTCGAGCGCGGCGTCTTTCTCGATGTGCTCGCGGTACTCGTCCAGGGTGGTGGCGCCGACCATCCGCAGTTGGCCGCGGGCCAGCATCGGCTTGATCATGTTGCCGGCGTCCATCGCGGAGTCACCGGTCGCGCCGGCGCCGACGATCGTGTGCAACTCGTCGATGAAGGTGACGATCTCGCCGGCCGAGTCGGTGATCTCGGACAGGACGGCCTTGAGCCGCTCCTCGAACTCACCGCGATACTTCGCCCCGGCGACCATCGCGGACAGGTCCAAGGACATCAGGCGCTTGCCCTTGAGACTCTCGGGCACGTCGCCGGCGATGATCCGCTGGGCCAGACCCTCGACGATCGCGGTCTTGCCTACGCCTGGCTCGCCGATGAGGACCGGGTTGTTCTTCGTACGGCGGGACAGCACCTGCACGACGCGGCGGATCTCGGTGTCCCGTCCGATGACCGGGTCGAGCTTGCCTCCCCGAGCGCGCTCGGTCAGGTCGACGGCGTACTTCTCCAGGGACTTGTACGTTGCTTCGGGATCCGGGCTGGTGATCCGCCGATTGCCGCGTACGGTCCGGAAGGCGGCGGTCAACGTCTCCGCCGTGGCGCCGGCGTTGGACAGCACCGTGGCGGCCGCCCCGCCCACCGAGGCGAGTCCGACCAGCAGGTGCTCGGTGGAGACGTACTCATCCCCCAGTGCGGTCGCCTGCTCGCCGGCGGCGTTCAGGACTCGGAGCAGGTCGCGAGAGGGCGCCGGCGCGGACACGGTCGAGCCACTCGCGCTCGGGAGCCTGCCTGCCGCGGCGGTGGCGCCCGTGCGTACCTGCGCCGGATCCGCACCGGCAGCCTGCAGGAGTGGTACGGCGATGCTGTCACTCTGCTCGAGTAGTGCCTGCAGCAGGTGGACCGACTCGAGCGCGGGATGACCGGCGGAGACGGCCAGCCGCTGGGCCGCGGTGACCGCCTCCTGCGCGCGGGTGGTGAGCTTGGACTCCATGGTCGGGATGCGGCCTCTCCTAGCGGGGGTGCAGTTGCAGCTTCCACATAAGCCAACGTGTCTAGGGTTGAGTGTGTTCCGCTCAACTTCATCGACTTCTGAGCAGAGCTATGGCCATCCGCACCGCACGTACTGCTGGACCGGATTATTGCTGGAGGGGTCCGGACAGGTTGAGCTGTCCAGTTCCAAGGTCGGCACCTTCGACGTGTCCTGGCCAAGCGCACAGCCCAGGACGCCGAGGGGATCACCAGTCCGGAAGAGCTGATCGCTGCCGCGCACTCGTCGTGCTACGCCATGCAGCTCTCGGCCGTGATCGCCGAAGCGGGCGGAACTCCGCAGAGTTTGGATGTCACCGCCGATGTCTCGTTCGGGCCCGACCCAGCCAGCGGATTCCGGCTGACCGGGATCAAGCTGACCGTACGCGGCGAGGTCGACGGACTGGATGCCGACGGGTTCGCGAAGGCCGCAGATGCGGCCACGATCGGTTGCCCGGTGAGCAAGGCGCTGACGGGCGTCGAGATCACCCTTGACGCCGCCCTGGACTGATCCGCTCGGCAGTGACCGTTATGAGCACAAAGGCGAAAGGGCCTGCCCGAGAGTGACCGTTATGAGCACAACGGCGAAAAACCCGGCCCGACAGTCAGCGTTGCGTACGGGGGCGGTAGACCAGCATCGACTGCTGGTCGGCCGGCCGGAACGGCACGAGGTCGCGCCGGTACGACGCGTGCACCGCGGCCTCGGCCGAAAGTCGGCGCTGCTCGGACAGTTCGAGCTCGTCGGCCAGCGCGTCCAACTGTCGTCGCAGTGCCACCACTGTGGATTCCAGCTCGATGATCCGCTTGATGCCGGCGAGGTTGATGCCCTCCTCGTGCGACAGCCGGGCCACAACGTGCAGCCGGGCGATGTCCCGGGCGCTGTAGCGCCGTCCGCCGCCGGGGGTTCGACCGGGCGAGACCAATCCCAGCCGGTCGTACTGCCGCAAGGTCTGGGCGTGCATGCCGGCCAGTTGTGCCGCGACCGAGATCACAAATACCGGTGTCTCATCGGAAAGTTCAGCCACGGCTACGAACCGCCTCTGTGATTATGGGTCGAGGATCCTCGGCCTGGGCATCGGCATAGGCCTGCAACGCCGTACGCGCATCGTCGGACAGTGCCTTCGGTACGGCGACCTCGACGGTGACCATGAGATCGCCGGTCTGCTTGGCCGCCAGAACGCCTTTGCCCTTGATCCGGAACGTCTGGCCAGAGGCGGTACCGGCCGGCACCTTCAGGGTCACGGCACCGTCAAGAGTGGGCACCCGCACGGTGGTACCGAGCGCGGCCTCGGTGTAGGAGATCGGCACGGTGAGGGCGAGGTTGTTGCCCGACCGGGTGAAAAGGTCGTGGCCGCCGACGTGTACGACCACGTAGAGGTCGCCCGCGGGCGCGCCGCGTTGACCCGGAGAACCCTTGCCAGCGATACGGATTCGCTGGCCCGCCTTGACTCCGGCCGGGATCCGGACGGTGATGGTCCTGGTCTGGCTGGTCACTCCGCTGCCCCGGCACTCCGGGCACGGGTCATCGACTACGGTTCCGCTGCCCCGGCAGTCCCGGCAGGGCTCGGAGAAGGCGAAGGACCCCTGGTTGCGGGTGGTCACCCCGGCGCCATGACAGGTCGGACAGGTTTTCGGCGCGGTCCCCGGCTTGGCCCCGGTGCCCGAACAGTTCCGACAGGTCCCAGGGCTCTGCATGCGCAACGGAACGGTCACACCGCGCACTGCTTCCTCGAAGGACAGCGTGGCTTCGGTCTCCACGTCGCGCCCCCGAGCCGGCCGCGTTCGGGTCTGGGTGCCGCCGCCCATACCGCCGCCGAACAGGCCGCCGAACAGATCGCCCAACCCGCCGGTACCGGTGCCTGCACCACCCGTAGCCGCACCCCCGAAGAGATCGTTGATGTCGAAGGTCTGACCACCGGGGCCGCCAGCACCCGCGCCGCCGAAGCCGCCCGGGCGGAAGCCGCCGGTCCCGAAAAGCCGTCGAGCCTCGTCGTACTCCCCGCGCCGCTTGGCATCGGAGAGCACGTCGTAGGCCTCGGAGACCTCCTTGAACTTCGCCTCCGCCGCAGCGTTGTTCGGGTTCTTGTCCGGGTGCAGATCACGGGCCAGCGCGCGGTAGGACTTCTTGATCTCTGTCGCGCTGGCGTCCTTGGCGACGCCCAGGGCGGCGTAGTAGTCCTTCTCGATGAAGTCTTTTGTGCTCATGTCTGGGCGCCCCCTTCCTTACTCTTTCGACTCGCTTGCTTCGTCCACATTGGGATCGCCGGCGGGATGCTCGATCGGCGGGGCCGGCGCCGGGTTTGCCGGATCGGCCACTCCGACCATCGCCGCTCGAAGCACCCGATCTCCGCGGCGGTAGCCACGACGCATGATGTGGGTGCAGGTCGGCTCGCTGACCTCCGGGCTCTCGGTGTGCAGCACAGCCTCGTGCATGCCTGGGTCGAACGGATCACCGATCTCACCGAATGCCTGCACACCAGCGCGATCGAGCACGATGCCGAGTTGATCAGCGGTGCTCTTGAGCGCCCCGGTCAGATCGCCGTGATCCCGAGCCCGGTCGATGTCGTCCAGCAAGGGAAGCAGGTCGAGAACGAGTCGTTCCTGGGCCAGTTGGCCGATCAGTACCCGATCTCGGTCCACCCGACGCCGGTAGTTGGCATACTCCGCCGACACACGCTGCAGATCCTCGGTCCGCTCGGCCAACGCCTTGGCAAGGTCGGTCACCTGTGCCAGGTCGCTGTCACCTTCGCCTGCTGTCACATCCTGAGCCGCGCCCGCCGACGCCTCCGCGGGGGACGGCGCCGAATCGGCGGGCGGTACGGAAGGAACCTCCCGTACCGCCCCGGTCTCCGGATCGATCCGGCGCTTGTCCCGAATGACCACCCGGGGTTGTTCCTCATCGGTCTCCCGCGACCGGCCTCGGTCGCCGTACAGACCGGACGCGTCCGACCCCGCCCCCGACGACGCCGTCACTTCTGCTCGCTGTCGTCGTCCACGATTTCGGCGTCGACCACGTCGGAGTCATCTGCCGGCCCATCGGCCCCGGATCCGGCGGCTCCGGCAGCCCCAGCGGCACCTGCGGAACCCGCAGTCCCGGCAGCGCCGGCACCCTCACCGGCTGCACCCGCGGCCTGCTGCTCGGCGTACAGAGCGGCACCAGCTTCCTGGGAAAGACGGGACAGTTTCTCCGACGATGCCTTGATCGCGGCCGAGTCAGAGCCGCCCAGCGCGGACTTGAGCTCGCTGAGTGCCTCACCGAGCTCGGTTCTCTTGTCCTCGGGCAGCTTGTCGCCGTTCTCGGCGAGGAACTTCTCGGTCTGATAGACCATCGACTCCGACATGTTGCGCGTCTCGGCCTCCTCACGGCGGGCCTTGTCCTCCTCGGCATGCGCCTCGGCGTCGGCCATCATCCGGGCGATGTCGTCCTTGGGCAGCGCCGAGCCGCCGGTGATCGTCATCGACTGCTCCTTACCGGTACCCAGGTCCTTCGCGTGGACGTGCACGATGCCGTTGGCGTCGATGTCAAAGGCGACCTCGATCTGTGGGACGCCACGGGGAGCCGGCGGCAGACCGGTCAACTCGAACATGCCGAGCTTCTTGTTGTACGACGCCATCTCGCGCTCGCCCTGATAGACCTGGATCTGCACCGAGGGCTGGTTGTCATCGGCGGTGGTGAAGATCTCCGAGCGCTTGGTCGGAATCGTGGTGTTGCGCTCGATCAGCCGGGTCATGATCCCGCCTTTGGTCTCGATCCCCAGTGACAGCGGGGTCACGTCGAGCAGCAGGACGTCCTTGACCTCGCCCTTGAGCACACCGGCCTGCAGGGCTGCACCGACTGCAACGACCTCGTCGGGGTTGACGCCCTTGTTGGGCTCTTTGCCGCCGGTCAGCTCACGTACGACGTCGGTGACCGCGGGCATCCGGGTGGAACCACCCACCATCACCACGTGGTCGATCGCCGAGACGTTGATGCCGGCGTCACGGATTGCCTGGTTGAACGGCGACTTCGTACGGTCGAGCAGTTCCTGGGTCATCCGCTGGAACTCCGCGCGGGTGATCGTCACGTCCAGGTGCAGTGGACCCTCCGAGCCTGCGGTGACGTAGGGCAGGTTGACGTTGGTCGACTGGGCGCCGGACAGCTCGATCTTGGCTTTTTCGGCAGCCTCACGCAGCCTCTGCATAGCCAGCTTGTCCTTGGACAGGTCGATGCCGTTGGACACGTTGAACTGCTTTACCAGGTGCTCGAGCACCTTCTGGTCCCAGT
>JALZIL010000099.1 GCA_030860305.1 Actinomycetota bacterium | reverse complement strand
TCGTCGGACTTGAACGTGCCGTCCTCGTTGGCCGCCTTGCTCCACGGCACGCTGATCGCCCCGGGAATGTGGCCGGGCCGCTGCGCGCCTTCCTGCGGCAGGTGCGCGGGGGCGACCAAGCGGCCGGCGAACTCGTCGGGGGACCGTACGTCGACGAGGTTGCGGGCCCCGATCACCGAGACGACCTCGTCACGGAACGCGCGGATCGAGGTGTCGGGTTCCTGGGCGGAGTACGAGGTCGCCTCTCGGGTGACCTCGGCGTCGGTCAGTTCCCGCGAATCCAGCTCCCACTTCTTTCGGCCGCCGTCGAGCAGGACGACCCTTTGGTGCCCGTACAGCTTGAAGTACCAGTAGGCGTAGGCGGCGAACCAGTTGTTGTTGCCGCCGTACAGCACCACAGTGTCATCGTTGCTGATCCCCTTGGCCGACAATAGTTCTTCGAACTGCTCCCGGTTGACGAAGTCGCGGCGCACCGGGTCCTGCAGGTCGGACTTCCAGTCCAACTTCACGGCCCCGGCAATGTGTCCCTTGTCGTAGGCGCTGGTGTCCTCGTCGACCTCGACGAAGACCAGACCGTCGTCGTTGAGATGTTGTTCGGCCCAGTCGGCAGAGACCAGGACGTCATTGCGGCTCATAGCGGTCATACTCCTTCGGTGGCGCGTACGGCGGTCGTACGCTCTGAGAGAATGTGCGACGAAAGGCGGTGCAGGGCACGCTGTCCGAGCAGGTACGTCTCACATCCGAGGCAGAAGCCCGTGGTTGCGTTGAGCAGGGCGGCAGCCAGCGCGAAACCAGCAGCAACCGCTCCGACGATCGGAACACCGGTGAAATACCCGATCGTGGCTACGGCGGCGAAGCCGAAACCGACCAGCTGCGCGAAGCGCAGCGGTGGCTGCGGCTCCCGCCGTAGGACCGGACCCAGCCTTGGCGCGATCAATGTCCGGAATGCGATGCCGTACGGCGAATACGCGGGGCCGGCAAAGGCTCCCAGCGCGAAGACCGCGGTCTGCAGCAGCAGGATCCAGCCGCTGGACATCAGAAGACCGCCGGCCAGGACGGCCGAGGTGATCCACGCGGCGAAGCGTGGGCCTCGGACATCGACGGGCGGGGTGTTGAGTGGGTGCGGGTCGGACATGAAAGCCTCCTGCGGACCGGACGGAAGAAACGTCGGTACGGCCACTGAGGCACTTTGGGACTGCTAGGGAGTCCTCGAGGGGTCAGTGGCCTTCTAGGAGGCCAGACACAGGCAGCTGCCGAGGCGGCACAGGTCAACTGTGCGACGCATCGTGAGCAACAGACCCATGTCGCGACGGTACCAGCGCAGACCTCGCCCCTGCATCGGTGCCTCGAGCAGGCCGGCGATGATCCAGTTCATCGATTGTATGCGGCCAGGCCTGAGACGGCTTGGCGCAATTCGGCCTCCCGGGGCATCCCGGAAGAGCGGTGTACGACCTGACCCTGCTCGTCGACGATCAACAGGGTGGGGGTACGGCGGATGTCTAGTGCTCGGACCGCCGTCAGGTGTTCGGCCACGTCAACTTCGATGCGGGCGATGTCCGGATGATCGCGCAGTACCCGCTGGACCAGGGTCCGGGCCGGCGTACAGATGGCGCAGAACTCCCCGGAGAACTGGACGACCGCTACCTGGTCGGCTGGAACGGCGATTCCGATATCGCTCAGCGAGGGAGCACCGCCAGCCACCGCGTCCCCCGTACGGCGGTTTGCGTGCAAACCGCCACGGTCGGGCGCACCCGGCCGTACCGCAGTGCGGATCCGGCCGTCGAAACGGAGGCGAAGCAGCGCGATGCCCAAGACGACGAGCAGCACCATGGCCAGCGCAATCACGCCCAGCGGCCCGACACCGTTCACCTCCGCGCCAACGCTGCAGCGCGCGTCACCTATTCCCGCGGATCAGGCGGGGTCTTCCAAAACGATGTCGGAGCCTTCTGCGACGACTCGCATCCCGTCGTCGACCACCTCTATACCGGTGAACACCAGGCCGAAGGGCAGCTCCGGTACGGGAAAGGTGATGTCGAGCTGGTCGAGCACCACGGCGCTGACCTCGTCGGGCAACTGCGCTCCGAAGCCTTCGACGTTGTTGGCCGTCAAGGCGACCTCTCGACCGACAAGTGAGAGCTGGGCTGTTGCAGCCACCTGGAAGTCCTGGCCCAGCAGGGAGACGGTGGTCTCCACCCGAAGGCCCGTGCCGTCCGGGGTGACCGTGGCTCCGCCCAGTTGCTCTCCGATGTAGTCGAACGGAAAGGTCACCGTGCCGACGACCTTGTCGACCGGTACTGAGGTGACCGAGTCCGAGATCACCGAATCGAGGGGAACCTCGGCCCCTTGCAGCCGGATGTCAGCGGTCGCGCCAGGTGGCAACCCCAGGGCCGCCACGTTCACACCGACTCGGACCGACTCATAGCGACCGCTGATCGCCTGGGTCAGGAATGGAAATCCCTCGATCGAGATCTCCGGTTCGGCGGGGAGCTCGCCCTCCTCCTGGATCGCCGCGGCCAGCTGGTTCTCGCTCACCACCACCAGGATGCGATCGGCCGCGACGGCTATGCCGAGCAGCACCAGGACGGCGATCAGGAGGGCGCGCATGTGAGCTCTGCCTATCCCAGGACCCGGAGGGCCAAGAAGTAGCCGATCGGTGCCGTGCCGGCCAGCGGGAGCAGTGCCTGCAGCCAGGGCAGCGACCAGTTCGGCTGTGGTCGTTCTGCGGCGATGTAGGAGGCGGCGACTGCCAGCAGCGCCGAGACCAGCCCGACGATCGCCCCGAGGATCGCAGCGCCGAGACTGCCGACCAGCCCATCGGGATCAGACAGCATGACCGATGCTGCGATCCCCGCGCCAACGCTGAGTAGCAGGCCAAGCAGGCCACGCGGCACGCCCGGGGCTATCCGCGGGACCGGCAGCACGAGATCCACCAGGTGCCCGACCACGACCGCCCCCCCAGCCGAGACCACAGTCGCGACGTAGACCGCTGACCCATCGGTGACCCGGTACAGCAGCAGAAATGCGGACAGGGCCACCACACTGACCGCCAGAGTGCTGATTCCGGCCAGCGATGCAGTGGCCAGCCGGCGAGGGGCCGAACGAGTGAGTTGGTGCAGCATCGCCGCGAGAAACGCCAGGCCCAGTACGGCGGCCAGCGGCCCGAGGTCGGGTTCGGACTGCAGGGCCAGAACGGTGTCCGCAGTGACGGCCGTACCCGCGCCGATGACCAGCGAGCCGAGGTACCCGCGGGTGCCTGTGGCCCGCGACCAGGAGCCGATCAGGGCGATCTGCATCAGGGCAACCGCGATCAGCAGACCAGTCGGACCGAACTGGCGCGGAGCCAGCACCAGAGCCAGCGTGGCCGCGGCGGCCAGCCCGGCGGCAGGCGCATGATGGCGGACCGGAGCAATCTCGGCCCGCAGCGCCGCCATGTTCATGCCTGCCTCATTCGGTGATCGTCTCAGACCCTTTCGTCTCAGACCTGCGGCCAGCGCTGTGGGATATCCTCGGCCCTTCGCAGCCTGCCGGCGCAGTCAGGCCTCCGCCACCCCGGGAGATGCCGCATGCACATCGTTCTGATGACCGATGCCAGCCAGCCGACCACTGAAGTACTCCCGGCCCTCGGTCTGCTCACCCATCACGTGCGCGTCGTTCCGGCGCGGCTGGACAGCCTGCTCAGTGATGTCGCCAGCAACGAGGATGTCGTCATCGTCGATGCCCGGATGGACCTTGCCGGTGCCCGGACGCTGTGCAAGATGCTGTCCTCGACCGGAGTGGCCGCCGCGCTGATTGCCGTCCTCACCGACGGAGGCTTGGTCGCCCTGTCGCCCGACTGGGGGTGTGACGACGTGCTGCTCGACACCGCTGGGCCTGCCGAGGTCAACGCCCGGCTGCGCTGGGCGCTGGACCGCCGGCTTGCCGGCGCGGCGCCGGTCGACGGGCCGTACAGCGGATTGATCGAGGCCGGGGACATCTCCATCGACGAGCACACCTACGCTGCCAAACTCCGCGGACGGTCGCTGGACCTCACGTACAAGGAGTTCGAACTCCTGAAGTATCTTGCCGCCCATCCGGGCCGGGTCTTCTCCCGGGTCCAGCTGCTGCAGGAGGTCTGGGGCTACGACTACTTCGGCGGCACCCGGACGGTCGACGTGCACGTGCGCCGCTTGCGTGCGAAGCTCGGGACGGACTTCGCCTCGCTGATCGGGACCGTACGCAACGTGGGCTACAAGCTCGAGGCCAACGCTCCCGCGTCGGCTCAGAAGGTTCCGACGTCCCGGGAAATCCAACGGGCTGCGCAGCAGTGACGTCGAGCGCGGGCGATCCGGGCGACCCCGAGTCGCATACCCTCGCCGAGCGCGGCCAGCTCACCGAGGCCGAGGTGGCACAGGTGGCCGAGCTCATCGACGAGGTCGCCGATGCCGACGGAGTCAGCCCGGTCAACGAACATGTCCTGCTGCACCTGCGCCACGGCGGCGACGTCGACTCCTCGAACTTCCTGCTCCACTCCGCAGATGGCACGCTGGTCGGCTACGGGCATCTCGACCCCACCGATCCGGTCGCCGGCCCGGCTGCCGAGCTGGCCATCCATCCCGGCCATCGCGGCAAGGGGCTTGGCCGCCGACTGCTCACGGCCGTCGAGCGGGCCAGCCCGGACGGGCGACTGCGCTTGTGGGCGCACGGGGCGCATGCCGGCGCCGAAGCACTCGCCCAGCAGGCGGGATACCGCCGTACCCGCGTGCTCTGGCAGATGCGCAAGTCGCTGCTGGCCCACCTGCCGCAGGTGGAGATTCCGGAGGGCGTGCGGTTCCGGCAGTTCGTACCTGGACAGGACGAAGCCGCCTGGACCGCACTCAACAACCTGGCCTTCGCCGATCATCCAGATCAGGGCGGCTGGAGCGAAGACGACATCCTGCTCCGCGAGAAGGAGCCATGGTTCGACCCGGCCGGTTTCCTGCTGGCCGAAACCGTTTCGACGCACGTCAGCTCCGGAAAGTTCGAGCCCGAACTGATCGGCTTCCACTGGACGAAGATCCATGGCTCGGCAGCCTCGGAGCGGGCCGGGAAACACGCGCACGAGCCGATCGGCGAGGTGTACGTGCTGGGCGTGGCCCCCTCAGCGCGCGGAATGCGGCTCGGACCGGCCCTGACGTTGGCCGGCCTGCGCTACCTGCGCAGCCGCGGCCTGCGCCAGGTCATGCTGTACGTCGACGAGTCCAACGCCGCAGCGATTGCGGTCTATTCAGCTCTGGGGTTCACCCGCTGGGACACCGACGTGTCCTACCTACGCGACTGATTCCGACCTAGACGAGTAATGACCCGGCACCGCCGGGGTCGGCTGTGATCTGCAACTCATCCTCCGGTGCAGGTACCTGCTGTACAGCCTGCGTTCACCCGCCGTCTCCCATGCGCCGCCTCATGCGTCATGTGACGTCCCTACGTTTCGGGAGTTCCTTGTGCGATTGGCGCGGCCGATCCGGCCCCAGCAGAGAGGCACCACACGTGAATCGACGCACCATGAGCCGTGCCGTATTCCCCACGGCCCTTGTGCTCGCCCTGACCCTGGCCGCCTGCAGCGGCGAGGGCACTGACGACAGCACCGCGGGGGGAGGGGACAGCGCCGAGGAGGCCCTGAGCGGCTCCATCGAGATCGACGGCTCCTCCACGGTCGGACCGCTTACCGATGCCCTCAGCGAGGAGTTCGCGGCCGAACAGCCCGAGGTGACCGTCAACCTGGGTATCTCGGGAACCGGTGGCGGTTTCGAGCGCTTCTGCGACACCGGCGACACCGACATCTCCAACGCCTCCCGTCCGATCGATGAGGAAGAGATCGCGCTGTGCGAGGAGAACGGGATTGAGTACACCGAGATCCGGGTGGGCACCGACGCCTTGACCATGGTCGTCAATCCGGAGACCGACTACGTCACGTGCCTCACCACCGAGGAGCTCATCACGCTGTGGGGTCCTGACGGAGCGACCAGCTGGGATCAGGTCAACCCGGAGTTCCCGGCCGACCCGATCCAGATCTTTGCCCCCGGCGTTGATTCCGGGACCTATGACTTCTTCAACGAAACCATCCTCGAGCCCAGTGAGATCGAGGAGCCGCGCCAGGACTACAACGCCTCCGAGGACGACAACGTCATCTCCCAGGGCATCCAGGGCACCCCGGGCGCGTGGGGTTTCTTCGGCTTCGCATACTTCCAAGAAAACCAGGACACTCTCACCGCTGTCGAGTACGACGCCGGTGAAGGCTGCGTCGGCGCGAGCGTCGAGACGGCACAGGACGGCAGCTACGGCCTGACCCGACCGCTGTTCATCTACGTCAAGAACGAGTCACTGTCGCGCCCGGAGGTTGCCGCATTCGCGACCTTCTACGTCGAGACCGTCGGGGATGTCATCGAGAGCGTCGGCTACATTCCGGCGACCGAGGACGAGATCGGCGAGGCGACGACGGCGCTCGAGGACGCTATTGGAGGCTAGGCCCGGACACCGATCCCAGCCCCGT
>JALZIL010000142.1 GCA_030860305.1 Actinomycetota bacterium | reverse complement strand
CGCCCGGCCAGGAACGCTTCGACTTCATGTGGGAGATCCTGGGCGAGGGCATGCTCGGCTACATCCTGTTGATCGACGCGACCCGCGAGGACTCCCTCGAGCAGGCCGTCGGCATCCTGGCGGCGTTCCGCAAGATGGCCCGGGTGCCGTTCGTCGTCGCGCTCAACCACGCCGACGGCCTCGAGCCCCTGGAGGAGGAACGGGTGCGCTCGGTTCTCGAGCTGGCCGAGGACACCCCGGTCGTTCCCTGCGACGCGACCGACCGCGAGTCGGTCAAGAGCGTGCTGTTGGCTCTGCTCTACTGCGTCGTCGACCAGATCGACGGCCTGCCGCTGCTCGGGCCTGACCGTGTGGCCGTTCCGGCGCCGGCGGCGGGGGAAGCATGCACCTGGTGCCGTGGTGCATCTGGATCCGCCGGCCGCTACGGCTGCCGTGGGCGATCCGCCGCCTCTCACCCCGCCGAGCGGCCCGCCGCCGGCTGAGGCGCCGAGCGGCCCGCCGCCCCGCGTCCAGCTTGGCTTTCGGGACGGGTCGTCGACGGGACTCGACCCGGCGTCGGCGCAATCCCTCGCGCTCGAGCAACTGGCACGGTCGCTGACGGCCCGCGACTGAGCCGATCCGCCGTTCCGCATGCCGGCCCCTCCTCGCTGCCGCACGCTCCTCGCCGATCTTCGCCTCGTGATGGCCGACACGCCGCCGCGGACCGCACACACGGCGAAGATCAGTGCCCCGACGGTCATCCACAGGTCGTCAGCAGTACGCAGGACCGGCCTCTACGATGCCCCGGTGACGTTCCGGTGCGTGTGCCTCGGCGGGCTCGTTCTTGCCCTGCTTGCAGGCTGCAGCCAGGACGATCCGCCGGCGTCGACGCTGCCCCCGCTGTCGGTGGCGCCGAGCCCGTCGGCGCCCAGCGCTGAGCCGGTGCCGACTGCCGCCCAGGCGGCAACGCCGCAGGGAGCGGCGGAGTTCGCCCGGTTCTGGTTCACGACCCTCAACGAGGCGGCTCGCACCGGGGACACGCAACCACTCGAACGCATCAGCGCACCTGACTGTCCTGCCTGCATCCGATTCGTAGAGTCGATCGGAGGGCTGTACGCATCGGGTGGCCGCATCGAGGGCGGTGTCTTCGTGGTCAGAGAGGCTGAGGCTCCCGCCCTCGACCCCAGCGTTGCTACCGCCCGCGTGACCGTCATCTACGACGTATCCCCGTCCCGACAAATCGACGCAAACGGCATGGTTCTGCGCTCTGTGGAAGCGCTGACCGGAATCGATGGCGACATGCGACTCGTCCGTCAGGAGGGCGTATGGCGCGTGAGCAGTCTTACCGTGTGACCAGCTCTGTGGCCGGGTTCTCGCTGGTGCTGGCCATGCCGCTCTTGGCAGGTTGGTCACCGGCTGTGGTGCCGACTGAGCCCGGTTGCTTCCCCACCTGCCCGCCCGAGGTATCCGGCCGAGATGATGCGATCCAAGTTGGTTTTGCGCGCGGTGTGAGCGAGAAAGTCCCGGGTCGGGGAGACGGTACGGACGGTGAGGCGCCCGGCCGTACTGAATGGGTCACCAGGGAGGAGCGGGCTGCTCCGGCGTGTAGCGCGAACGGGCTGGACGGCCCGGATGTGCTGTGCACGACCGCCGTGAGCAGCTGTCCGGTCGGACAAATTCGCTCTTGGGTGTGGCATCGCGTCACTCAACACCGGTTGGGACCGCCACGCACCAGCGAGGTCGGCGAGTGGGAGCAGGAGCCCGGCTCGTACTGTCTCGGCGCAGACGACCCTGGGGTGCCCGACATCGCCCGGGTGCTGGCTCAGATGCAGACGGCGTTCGACAACTTGCCGCTGCCGAAGTTCGGGACGCAGATCAGCCCGGCACCCAGGACCTTGGTCAACATCCCGACGCGGCTTTCGGCCGGCTCACCGGATGCCGCGACGTTCTCCCCGACGCTGCTGGGGATCCGGGTCACCATCACGGCTCGACCGACGGCATGGCGGTGGACGTTCGGGGACGGCACGACAGCGGAGACGTCGGTGCCGATGACCGAGCACGTCTACCTCGAGCCCGAGCGGGTCGGAGCCAGTGTCCGGGTGACCTGGACGGGCACCTTCACGGTCGGGCCCTCGGCGGAGGTGTTCCCGATCCGTGCGCCGGCGATCGTCCAAGGCCCGGTCAGTGAGGTGGAGGTCGTGCAGGCCCGCGCGCAACTCGTCGCGGAGTGAAGGCTGGTGACCACACGAGCAGCGGGAGCCTGCTTCGGTGTGGTCGCGCAGTCCGACGACATCAGACGGCTCGAACGATGCTGAGGCTGACGCTGGCACTCGACGCCTGACCCCACCGATGCACTTCCCGGCACGCGCGACGGTCGTTGGTCCAGGCTTGATCTTGAACCTCCGAGCTCCCTACAGGGACTCCACCTGTCGTCCGATGAGGACGGAAGGAACACGGCCGCCAGGAGACCCCCACGTGAAGCAGTTCGGCGAGATCCTGCTCGAGGGTGGGCACGTCACCCGCGAGCAGCTCGCCGGCGCGGTCGAGGAGCAGCGGCGGGTAGGACGCAGCCTCGGCCGGGTGCTGGTCGACACCGGTGTCCTGACCGAGGGTCAGCTGGTCGCCGCACTCGCCACCCAGATCGGCCTGAAGTTCGTCGACCTGTCCGACTGTGCCGTCGACGGCTCGGCGGTCTCCCGCGTCCCCGCGACGGTCTGCCGCCGCCACCACGCGCTGCCCATCGGCTACGAGGACGGCAAGCTGGTCGTGGCGATGGCCGATCCGGCGAACGTCTTCGCCGTCGACGACATCCGGGCCATGACACGCATGGAGGTACGGCCGGTCGTCGCCACCAAGGCCGACGTCATCGCCGCCATCAACCGCTACCACCGTGGCGATGACGAGATGGACGAGCTGACCTCGGCCATCGACACCTCCGACGACGACGACGACCTCTCGAACGTCAAGGAGATCACCGAGGACGCACCGATCGTCAAGTTCGTGAATCTGCTCATCACGCAGGCGATTCAGGACCGCGCTTCCGACATCCACATCGAGCCTGCCGAGAAGGACCTGCGCGTACGCTTCCGCATCGACGGTGTGCTGCACGAGGTGATGCGCTCGCCGAAGAGCATCACCTCCGGCGTCACCAGCCGGCTCAAGATCATGGCTGACATCAACATCGCCGAGCGGCGTATCCCGCAGGACGGCCGCCTCTCCGTCAACTCCAACGGCAAGAAGATCGACTTGCGCGTCGCGACGCTGCCGACGGTGTGGGGCGAGAAGATCGTCCAGACGTGTGGCGGTCGAGGTGCAGGTGGCGCCCTTCCAGTTCCCGTTGGCGGTCGTCGCCGACTCGGTCCAGGCGGGCGGAGACGGGCGATTCACACCGAGAGCCTGTTCTAGACCGGGTGCATCTTCAAGCGGGACAAGATCGATTTTCAGGGGATCGACCCGGTGTACGGCATCCCGGCCGCCGCGTACTCCGCGCAGTACATCACCAACTCCCAGACCGGCGGTGCGTCCTGCGCGGCCACCGACAGCAAGAACATCCACAAGCCGGTCGGTGGTACGCCGCAGCCGTGCAATACGGCCTTTCCCTATGATCAGGACCGCCAGGGTGGCGACCTCGGTGGTACCTCGTGCGACGGGTTGTACGACGGGACTTACCCCGAAACGAGCTACATCGCAGATGTGAACGACCTCGCCGAAAAGTTCGACTTCCAACTGGAAGGCTTGACCGCCGGCCAGCTCGACCTCCTGCGGACAGCGGCGAAGGAGCAGGGCTTCTACTTCACCAACACCACGGACATACCGGCGGTCCTGGAGGACGACGTCCTGGTGATGCAGCATCCGAACCCGGTGCTGTTCTACGACCTCACGGGCTCGGCAGGGGGAGATCTAGTCGACCTCAATGACCTGAGCGGCGTGGTCTACGGGCGACCGTCGCCAGTCCTCAACGCGGACGCGGCCCGCACCAGCCGCAACGTCATCGTCGTCGTCATCAACGGCAACGTCCGCCTGAACTCCAACCAGACACTGGTCGGTTCGATCTTCGCCATGGGCCCGAGCCCCTACGGTGAGGTGACCAAGGCGAACGGGACAAGCGACCTCATCGGCACGATGTACGCACGCAGCATCGACCTGACGGGCACGGCGAACATCCAGCTCGACGACTGCTTCCTGCAGAAC
>JALZIL010000026.1 GCA_030860305.1 Actinomycetota bacterium | reverse complement strand
GGGCGATCGGCCAGATTCCGATCTGCTGGGGTCCGGACAAGGACGCCGCGATAGACCGGGCGCACGAGTTGTTCCGTTGGTTCGGCGGCGGCTGGCAGGTCAACGCTGACCTGCCCATGCCCGCAGGCTTTGAGGGTGCCAGTCAGTTCGTCCGGCCAGAGGATGTCGGATCGTCGATCGCCTGCGGTCCGGACCTCGACGAACTGGCCGAGTCGCTGCGCCCGTTCTGGGAGGCCGGCTTCACCGACGTCGCGCTCGCGCAGATCGGGAACGAGAGCCAAGACCGCTTTCTCGACGAGATCGCCCCTGAGCTGTTGGACAAACTGCGCGCCAGCGCCCCGTCCGATTGAGAATCTGATTCGACTGGCTCTTCGGTGGGTCTGCACACTGAGGCCGTGGGCCACGTCGATCTGTCCGGGATCCGGTTCGAACTGGCCGACGGCCGGGTACTGCTCGATGACGTGTCCTTCCGGGTGGGTGAGGGCGCCAAGGTCGCGTTGGTGGGGGCCAACGGGGCCGGCAAGACGACCCTGCTGGAGATCATCAGTGGCGACCTGACGCCGCACGCCGGCGCAGTGAGCCGCAGCGGCGGGCTCGCCTACATGCGCCAGATGGTCGAGCCGAGATCGCGCGAGCAGCGCGGTGATTCCATCGATTCCGGAAGCGAAGCGTGGACGGTGCGCGACTTGTTGCTATCGGCCGCGCCGCCTCGGGTTCGAGCCGCGGCCGCGAGCGTCGATGCAGCCGAACTGGTCCTGATGGAACGAGAGGACGACCCGATACAGCTGCGCTACGCCCATGCCCTGGCCGAGTTCGGTGACGCCGGCGGGTACGAACTCGAGATCGAGTGGGACAAGTGCACGACGGCCGCACTCGGGCGGCCCTACGAACAGGTCAGATGGCGTGCGCTGTCTACGCTGTCGGGAGGCGAGCGCAAGCGCGTGGTCCTGGAGGCGTTGCTCCGAGGTCCGGACGAGGTGCTGCTGCTCGATGAGCCGGACAACTTCCTCGACGTACCCGGCAAGCGCTGGCTCGAGGATCGACTTCGGGTCTCCCCCAAGACCATCCTGTTCATCAGCCATGACCGAGAACTCTTGGCTCGTACCGCAACTCGAATCGTCACTCTGGAGCTACGAGCGCCGGGAAACTCGACCTGGACGCATCCGGGCGGCTTCGAGAGTTATCACCGGGCCCGCGCTGAGCGCTTCGAACATCTCGAAGAACTGCGCCGCCGATGGGACGAGGACCACGCGAAGCTAAAGGCGCTGGTCATGATGTACAAGCAGAAGGCGGCCTACAACTCCGACATGGCCAGCCGATACCAGTCTGCCCAGACCCGGCTGCGCCGGTTCACCGACGCGGGTCCGCCGGAAACGGTCCCCCGCGAGCAGACCGTACGGATGCGACTCACCGGAGGGCGTACCGGCAAGAGGGCCGTCGTGTGCACCGGACTGGAGCTGACCGGACTCATGCAACCCTTCGACCTCGAGGTGTGGTTCGGCGAGCGAGTCGCCGTGCTCGGTTCGAACGGGTCCGGGAAGTCGCACTTCCTCCGGCTACTGGCCGCCGGCGGCAGCGACCCGGACATCGAACATCAGCCGCTCGGGGATGTGCCTGTGGAACCCGTACGGCACAACGGAATAGCTCGGCTAGGCGCGAGGGTACGTCCCGGTTGGTTCGTCCAGACCCATGAACACCCTGAGCTGGCCGGACGGAGGCTGTTGGAGATTCTGCATCGCGGGAACGAGCACCGCAGCGGGCTTGCCCGCGACGGCGCGGCCCGGGTGCTAGACCGGTATGAGTTGGCCGGTGCGGCCGAACAGCGCTTCGATTCACTGTCCGGCGGTCAACAGGCGCGGTTCCAGATCCTGCTGCTGGAGCTGTCCGGCGCGACCCTCCTGCTGTTGGACGAGCCGACCGACAATCTCGACGTGCAGTCGGCCGAAGCCCTCGAGGAGGGGCTGGAGGCGTTCGAGGGCACGGTCATCGCCGTGACTCACGACCGATGGTTTGCCCGCAGCTTCGACCGCTTCCTGGTGTACGGCGCCGACGGTTCGGTCTATGAGTCCCCGGAGCCGGTCTGGGAGGAGGGGCGAGTCGTCCGAGTCCGTTGAAGCGGACAGGCGCCTTCCGGTGGGGGACGGCCGCTGCGTCAGCGCAGAAAGATCAGCAACAGCACCCCGGTGACGGCCAGTGAAAGCAGCAGCGATCCGAAGCAGCCGAGCCGGTTGCTGAAGAACAAGAACATGGGTTCCCCTCCAGTAACCACACCACATACCCGTTGGCATGCAACGTAAACGGTGGACCGCGCCCATCCGATCGAACGCGGGTCGATGAGCAAGAAGCTCAGCTGGGCCAGACTGACCCCATGTTCGCGGGATTCACCGAAGCCCGGATCGATGTCGGCGACGGCGTGACGCTGCGGGTGCGTCATGGCGGCGAGGGAGCGCCGGTGGTCCTGTTGCACGGCCATCCGCGCACGCACACGACCTGGCACTGGGTCGCGCCCCTGCTTGCCTCCGCTGGGCACGCCGTGGTCTGTCCGGACCTGCGCGGCTACGGGCAGTCGACCAAGCCGGACACGACGCATGATCATGTCCCGTACTCCAAGCGAGTCATGGCGAACGACATCCTGCGGCTGATGCGCCAGCTGGGTCACGAGCAGTTCGCCGTCGTCGGGCACGACCGTGGCAGTTATGTCGCCATGCGCCTGGCCCTGGATGCTCCGCACGCGGTGACCCGCCTCGCCCTCCTCGACAGCGTGCCGATCGCCGAAGCGCTCGACCGAACCGATGCCCGCTTCGCCGCCGCATGGTGGCACTGGTTCTTCTTCGCCCAACCCGACAAGCCCGAGCGGGCGATCCTGGCCGATCCCGACGCCTGGTACGGCGGGGACCCGACGCGGATGGGTGCGGAGAACTACGCCGACTACCGCAGAGCGATCCACGACCCGGCGACCGTGCACGCCATGCTCGAGGACTACCGCGCCGGACTCGGTCCAGATCGCGCCGCTGATGCGGCCGACCGCGCGGCCGGCCGCCGGATCGGCTGCCCGACGTTGGTGCTGTGGACCTCCCGCGACGACCTGGCCGACCTCCACGGAGACGTCCTCGCGATCTGGGAACCCTGGACCACCGAGCTGAGCGGCGGCCCCATCGAGAGTGGTCATCACGTCGCCGAGGACGCAGCCGAGGAACTCGCGACGCGATTGGCCGACTTCCTGGCCCAGCCGCACCCGCCGCTATCCGGGTGAAAGACGCCTTCATGCGAACCTATTGGCACAAGGCGGCCTTCACTCGCTTCGGCTCCGACTGGATGGCAGGCTCGTCCGCATGACCGATCCGACTGCAACCAGGACCCTCTGCCTTGCCCGGCATGCGAAGGCCGAGGACGAGGCGGCCAGTGACCAGGCACGCGAACTGTCCGGCCGGGGCCATGCCGATGCAGGGGCAATGGGCAGGTGGCTGGTCGACGCCGACCACAGCTTCGACATCGTCCTGTGCTCGACGTCGACTCGGACCCGCCAGACCTGGAACGGCATCGCTGCCGCCGGTGTCGCAGCCGACGATGTGCGGTTCGACCGGCGCGTCTACGACGGCGACCCGGCGCTGGTCCTCGATCTGCTGGCCGAGCTTCCGGAGGCAGTTCGCAGCCTCCTGGTCATCGGACACGCACCCACGATCCCTGAGCTCGCTGATCAGCTGGCCGATGCGGAGGCAAGCGACGAGACCGCCATAGCTGGGCTCCGGTCATCCTTCCCATCCGGTTGCCTCGCGGTTCTGACCCTGCAAGAACCGTGGCAGGCACTGACTCCTGGGAGTGCAACCCTGATCACGGTGAATACCCCCGGCAGCTGACCTCGGGGTGATCAGACAGACGGACCGAGAGCTTCAGCCACGGCGGCTGCGGCGGATCGCAGGGCGTCGAGGTCAGGGCCGTGTCGCAGGATCTCGCGGGAACTGCTCGGCAGCAGTACCCCCTCGTATCCGCCGAACAACCGCCGCAGGTGAACCGGGTCCCCGCCCTGCGCGCCGAGACCAGGACAGAGCACCGGGCCGCCCAACCTGGAGATGTCGACGTCGAGGCGCTGCAGCGTGGCGCCGATGACAACACCGACCGAGCCGTCCGGCCTCGAGTCGGCGTTGAGCGCACGCACCGCGTCAATGACCTGCTGGGAAACCGAAAGCCCGGTCGACGAAACGGCCAGTTGAATCTCGCCGCCTTCGGGGTTCGAGGTGCGAGCCAGGACGAACAACCCACCGCCGTACGCCTTGGCCGCCGACACCGCAGGTGCCAGCGAACCGAAGCCCAGATATGGGCTGACAGTCATCGCATCGACCGCCAGTGGGTGCCCTGGATCGAGGTAGTCCGCGTAGGCGGCCATCGTCGAACCGATGTCACCGCGCTTGGCGTCGAGCACGACGAGGGCACCGCCGGCTCGCGCCGCGGCTGCAGTGCGCTCGAGGACCGCGACGCCGACGCTGCCGTGCCGCTCGAAGAAGGCGCTCTGCGGTTTGAGTACGGCGACCTGCCCGGCCAAGGCCTCGATCACCGTGGAGGCGAAGGTGTCAAGCCCGCGCGCGTCGTCGGCCAGGCCCCATGCTTCCAGCAGGGATGGATGGGGGTCGATCCCGACGCACAACGGACCCCGCTGGGACACCTTCTCGCGCAACCGAATACCGAACGACACCGGCGTCGGACGGCCAGCCTCATCTGACGTCGCTGTCACGTTCCAGTCCCGCGCGCGTCGGTCAGCTCGGCTGATCGATGCGCGAACCCGATCGCGTCACTGAGCCGGGCAAAGCCCTTGCGGGCCAAGAGTTCAGCCAGGTCACGACCGATCCGCTCCGGTGCGCTGGGGTCTCCAAAGACCGCCGTGCCCACTGACACCGCGCTTGCCCCGGCCACGACGAACTGGAGGGCCTCAGCGCCGTTCGTGATCCCGCCCATGCCGAGGATCGGCGTCGCGGGCAGCGCCCGATGGATCTGCCATACACAGCGCAACGCCACCGGCCGGATAGCGGGTCCGGACAGCCCTCCGGTCACGGCGGGCAGCACCGGCCGCAGTGTGTCGGTGTCGATGACCAGGCCGAGCAGGGTGTTGATCGCCGAGATCCCGTCGGCGCCGCCATCGACGCAGGCCCGGGCGATCGACGCGATATCGGTGACATCGGGAGAGAGCTTCGCGTAGACCGGTACGCCGGGATCGGTCCCGCGGACCGCAGCGAGCACCGCGGAGGCTGCAGCGGGGTCACAGGCGAAAACTTCGCCGCGGGACGCGACGTTGGGACAGGAGATGTTCACCTCGAGGGCGATCATTCCCCGGGCGCCGCGCAGCTGGGAAGCGAGTTCGGCGTACTCCTCGACAGCTCCCCCGGCGATGCTCACCATCGCCCGGGCGCCCCTCGAAGCTAGCCAGGGCAGGTCATCGGAGAGAAAAGCCTCGATGCCTGGTCCTTGCAGGCCAATCGAATTGAGCATTCCGCTCGGCGTCTCGGCCATCCGAGGTGTAGGGCGGCCAGACCTGGCGCGCAGCTGGACCGACTTGGTCACCACCGCGCCCAGCGCGGTGAGATCCAGGAAAGGGTCCAGCTCCCGGCCGGCCGCAGCACAACCGGAGGCGGTGAGGACCGGGCTGGGAATCTGTGTCCCGCCCAACCGGGTCGCCATGTCTATACCCATGACGGCCTTCGGCCATGAATCGGCTCCGCTCCTCGCCTCACGGTCGCCGCTTCCTTTCCGACGTCAACGCGTCGCTCACATCGCGCCCGCGCCGTATAGATCCTCGGGCAATCGACCGATGTCATCGAAGCGGACCTTGGCGGCATCGAATACCGGACCGTCCACACAGGACCGCAGGAAGCGGGAGGTTCCATCGCCGCCGACGACCGGCAGCACGCAGGTCATGCAAACCCCGATGCCGCAGGCCATCGCTTCCTCGACCGACACATGGCAGGGCAGCCCGTAGGCAGCGGCTTGGGCGGCCACCGCGCGCAGCATGGGCATCGGGCCGCAGGCATAGACCACCGAGGCCCCTGGCAACAACTCGGGCGCTGCGTCGGTGACCCGCCCGGTACGACCGGCCGAGCCGTCCTCGGTGGTCACGACGAGGATCCGGGTCAGCGGTGCCAACTCCCGGACGGCGTAGAGCCGGTCGGCGGTGGCCGCGCCCAACACTGCGGCCACCTGATGACCGGCCGCGGTCAGCCGTTGGGCCAGCCCGACGAATGGTGCGGCGCCGTACCCGCCCGCGACAAGCAACGCCGCCGCCCCCGGTGGTGGCGGCGGAAATGGCCGGCCAAGCGGACCGATCAGGTCGAGGACATCCCCGGGTCCTCGTTCGAAGATCCAACGGGTGCCTGCTCCGTGCGCGGCGACGACCACACTGAGCGCATCCCCGTCCACACCGCTCAACGCGAAAGCCCGCCGTAACAGCATCGCCGAGGACTCGCCGCCCACTCGCAGGGTGACGAACTGGCCGGGTTCGGCGCCCGGCACGACGCCTGGTGCATGAACGGTGAACTCGCGGTAGGCGCCTGCTGTTCGTACCTGCATGATCGTCGCGCGAACCTGCACCGGCCCGGCCCGCGCTCCGGCGGGCACCGGCGGCAATGGGCTCGCCATCATGGCGGTCAGCTGACCGCGTCCTTCGGCGAGGTCGACGGCCTGGGTGATTCCCCAGGTGCGGCTCACGCGAAGTCTCCGGGGAGCTGATCGGCGTCAACCCGCTGAGCCCGCTCGTCCCGGAGCGTGGCGTGCAGTTCCTGCAGGGACCGCACCCCGAGCGTCCCATTGCGTACGGCTTCGATTCCCTGCACAGCAGCGGCCGCGCCTTGAATCGTCGTGACGCAAGGGATCCCGGCGACGACGGCCGCGGTACGGATCTCGTACCCGTCGATGCGGGTACCACCACTACCCTGCGGGGTGTTCACCACGAGGTCGATGTCGCCGGCAAGGATGCGCTCCACGCAATTGCCCGGGCCTTCACTGAACTTGCCGAGCACCTCGCAGGAGACCCCGTTGCGCTGCAGCACCGCCGCGGTCCCCGACGTGGCGAGCACCTCGAACCCGAGGTCGGCCAGCCGCTTGACCGGGAAGATCGCCGAACGCTTGTCCCGGTTGGCCAGGCTGACGAACACTCGCCCACCGGTGGGCAGCGAGCCGTAGGCCGCGGCCTGAGATTTTGCGAATGCCCTGCCGAAATCGGTGTCGATACCCATCACCTCACCGGTGGACTTCATCTCCGGGCCGAGCACGGTGTCGACTCCAAGACCGTCCACGGTGCTGAACCGATGGAAGGGCAACACCGCTTCCTTGACCGAGATCGGCGCGTCGATCGGCAGATCAGAACCGTCCGCAAGCGGCAGCAGTCCCTCGGCGCGAAGCGCGGCGATGGTCTCTCCCACAGCGATCCGCGCGGCTGCCTTGGCCAGCGGGACAGCGGTGGCCTT
>JALZIL010000018.1 GCA_030860305.1 Actinomycetota bacterium | reverse complement strand
CGGCCCTTCTTCTCCTCGAACTCCTCGAGCATGTGGTCGGCGCGATAGCGCTTGTGGCAGCTCTGGCATTCGGTCAGCGGGTCGGTGAAGGCGTTGACGTGGCCGGAAGCGACCCAGGTCTGGCGGGGCAGGATGACCGAGGAGTCCAGGCCGACGACGTCGTCGCGCCCGGTGACCATCGACTTCCACCACTGCCGCTTGATGTTCTCCTTGAGCTCCACACCCAGTGGCCCGTAGTCCCAAGCCGAGCGCGTGCCGCCGTAGATCTCACCCGATGGAAAGACGAAGCCCCGGCGCTTGGCCAGGTTGACGATCAATTCGAGGCTGGACGGTGCGGTCTTGGCCATGACAAGGTGCTCCATCCGGCTGGCGGTCGGCGGGTGAATTCCGAGGGTAGCCGTACGCACGAACGGCGGCCCACCGGATCACCGGTGGCCGCCGACGGCAATGAGCTGGCTCAGAGGCTGTCGTAACCGCAGATGGTGAGGTCGGCGCCGATCACCTCTTCGAGCACCTGCACCTCGAAGCCGACGGTGCCGACCTCGGTCTCCAGATCAAAGGTCACGACGTCGCGGTCGCTGTCGCCGGAGGACGCGACACCGACGAGCTGACCGTCGGTAATCGTGGTGGCACCGATCTCGGTGAAGAAGTCGTCGGCCAGCGCCTGACCATCGGCGAACCCATCACCATCACTGGGGTCCCGGCCGTCCTCGCAGAGCGCGCTCAACGCTGTGTCGTAGTCACCGTCGATCATCAATTGCACGAAGTCAGCGGCAACCACCTCGGATTCCGCGAAATTCGGGTCGTCCCCGCTCGGTGTGTCGGTGTCGGTGTCGGTGTCCTCGGTGGGTGTCTCGGTGTCCTCGGTGGGTGTGTCGGTGTCCTCGGATGTCAGCGCCGGCGACGTGGTGGTGGCGACCGGAGTGGGAGCACCGTCGTCGAGTGCGAAGAACAGGCCGACACCACCGACGATGAGCAGGACAATCAGGCCGATGATGATGAAGGGCAACGGGTTCTTCTTCGCCGGTTCGGGTCCTCCGAACGGCGCGCCCGGACCGCCACCGTACGGAGGTGGACCACCGGGAGGGGGGCCGTACCCCCCGCCACCACCACCGCCACCGCCAAAGGCGGGCTGGCCGTACTGCCGAGTCGGCTGGCCGAAACTCGGTTGGGCCACGGTCGGGGACTGGCCGTAGTCGGGAGTAGCGCCGGTGGGTGGGCCATATCCCGGCTGTCCAGCAGGGTTCGGCTGGCCCCAATCCGGCTGCGACCCACCGGGATTAGGCTGGCCACCATAGGGGGGCTGGTTTCCGTACGGGGGCTGGGTCATTGTGGGTCCTTCCGTCATACGTAAGCCGCGAGCCGTCGTGGGGAGCCGCGAGCGTTGCCTCCGGCGCGTCCTGCGCCGACTGCGAGGAGGACGTCTAGACACCCGGCTCATCCACGATCGGACGAACACCGGATGACCACCGGTCTTCACAGCATGAGACGACACGGCTCGGCGGTAGGTTCCGACACTTTCCCATTCGGTTACCGGGTCCACCGGGTGAGATCCTTTTCTCATGTCGAGCGCATCGGGACGGGGCCGCCTGGAGCGGAGAAGCCTGCCCATACTGATGACCCTGCGCAAAGTGCCGCAGTGGGTGCTGTTCCTGGCGGTCCTGGGCTGCGTTGTCGGCGGCCTGCTCCTGACCGGCCCGCTGGCCGGCGCGCTGCTCGGTGTCGTGGCCGCCTTCCTCGGCTGGTTGCTTCTGCTGGCCTGGCCGCGGCTGACCGCAGGCCAGCGACTGCTTCGTGGACTCACCGTTGCCGTGATCGCCGGTGCGGCGATCTGGCGGCTGCTTTCCTGACGCCGCAGGTCAGGCGGACCCGAACCGCCGGTGCCGGCCCGCATAGGACTCACACGCCTTCCACAGGTGCCGCCGGTCGAAGTCCGGCCAGAGCGTGTCGGCGAACTCCAACTCCGCATAGGCCGACTGCCACAACAGGAAGTTCGACGTCCGCTGTTCCCCGGAGGACCGGATGAAGAGATCCACATCTGGCATGTCCGGTTCGTCCAGGTGCCGGGCGAGGGTCTTCTCGTCCACCCGCT
>JALZIL010000017.1 GCA_030860305.1 Actinomycetota bacterium | reverse complement strand
GGCCGACCCAGGACGGGATGGCCCGGCTGGTCGCCGACCTCCCGCTGCCGGTCGCCGCGGCCTGCAGTGATGCGGTCGACCGCTACGCCCACACCCAGCACACCGGCGGGGACGACCGGCCGATCGGGCAGATCCGCGCCGAACTGCTCAGTGACCTGATCCTGCGACCGTGGGACACCACCCGGCCCGCGGTGACCGCCGAGGTCACCCTGCACCTCAGCATCCCCCCCATCAGCACCACCGGAACCGGCAGAACCGGCAGAACCGGTGGTACCGGTGGAACCGGGGGAACGGGCAGCGGTGCACGCTGCGCCGACGGGCCTGGCCACGGCGCAGCCGGTCCCGCCGGGCCACGGCTGGACGATGAGGCGGCGCAGGCCGAGGTCGACGGGCAGCTGATCAGCGCCGCGCAGTGCCGGGAACTGCTGGCCCACCTCGCCTCCTCCTGGCTGTTTCTGGCCCTGCACGACCCCGCCGGGACACTGTCCGCGGTCGCCACCCCAGCCCAGCTCCGCCGAGCCGCCCGCCGCAGAAACCGGCGGAACCGTCAAGACTGTGGCGTGGACGGGCCGGGGCTGCGGCCAGCACCGGACACTCCGAACTACCGGCCCACCCGGGCCCAGGACCGCCACGTCCGAACCCGGGACCGCAGCTGCCGGCACTTCGGCTGCACCCGCAAAGCCGTCCACGCCGACCTCGACCACCACCAGGCTCATCCCGACGGGCCGACCGCGGTCTGCAACCTGTGCTGCTACTGCCGGACCCACCACCGCCTGAAACACCAAGCCCCCGGCTGGACCCGGCACTTCCACGCCGATGGCAGTCTGACCATCAGCACCCCCACCGGGATCACCCGAACCACCCGACCCCCCGGACCCGACACCGAACCCCCCTGGCCCGCACCGGCCCCCGGACAGCCCACGCCGACCACGACGACCACGCCGACGCGGACGACGCGGACGACGCGGACGACGCGGACGACGCGGATGAACCCGAACGCGGACCACGACCCACCACCGTTCTGACGAACACAGACGACCCCCCACCACCGTTCTGACCGACGCTGACCGAGGACTCAGCACCGTTCCAACAATGCGGACGACGGCCACGTTCTCGCCGTACGAGAACGGACACGGACCCTTCTCATGCTTGGGCGAGCTGATCAGCGGGAGCCGGTAAAAGGCTGCGCCAGCTGGCGCGCGCTCAGGACGACTGGTGCGCATCGGTAATCCACTGTCTCAACGTGTCTCAGCCACCTACCGTGCTCCCCAAAGCCGGAGCAATCCTGCGACGGCTACGACTATGAGGAGCGGCGCATGACCATCCGGTACCCAGCTCCGCTGAGCCCGGGCGACCGGATCGGGATCACTGCGCCGTCGAGTGGCGTGCCCGACGACTTACGCCCCCGTCTCGAATTCTGCATCGATCATCTCCGGCAGCGCGGCTACCAGGTCGTCGTCGGCGACTGCATGGACGGAGAAACAGCCGTCAGCGCGCCGGCTCGTTCTCGGGCCGCCGAGCTGACCGCCATGTTGACCGATCCGGACATCAAGGCAGTGGTCCCACCCTGGGGTGGGGAACTGGCTGTCGAACTCCTGCCGCATCTCGATCTGGCTGCCATCGCCGCGTCCGACCCGACCTGGCTGGTCGGATACTCCGATCTGTCGACGATATTGCTGCCGATGACAACCGTGACCGGCATCGCCACCGTGCACGCGCAGAATCTGATGGACACGCCGTACCGGATCGCCGAACCGCTGCGCTCGTGGCTCGACGTGGTGACACTGCCGTCGGGAGCAAGTTTCTCGCAAGCGGCTGCCGCACATCATCGTTCGAGCGGACACGACAGCTGGCAAGACAATCCGACAGTCGAGGAGTACACCCTCGATGCCTCCGGAACCTGGAGCCTTCTCCAGCCAGCGGGCGGCGACATTCAGGTCCAGGGCCGGCTCATCGGAGGCTGCATCGAAACAATCTCCGTGCTGGCGGGTACGAGGTACGGAGACCTGCGCGCCTTCGCCGCCGATCACGCACCCGAAGGGCTCATCGTGTACGTCGAGGCAGCCGAGAACGGGGCCTACACCATCGCTCGCGATCTGTGGCGGATGCGCCTGGCGGGCTGGTTCGACCACGCCAACGCCGTACTGGTGGGACGAACGAACGCTCCCGACGTACCCGGCTTCAGCCAGCACGACACCGTACGCAGTGCCCTGGCCGAGCTCGATGTTCCGGTGGTGGTGAACGTGGATTTCGGTCACGTACCCCCGCAGCTCGCGCTGATCAACGGCGCCTTGACCGATCTGACCGTCGCCGGTGCGACCAAGACCATCACGCAGCATCTGCGCTGAGGCCGGGCAACGCCACGCCGGTCGGGAACCCGTCCTTACCAGGAACTCACGGCACCGCCAGGCAGGCTGTCCACCAGCGACTGCGACGGAGGGCTCATGGCGCAACGACGGGGAACCAGGATCTGGAGTTTCGTCAGCGCGGCAGCGTTGGTTTTGTCGTTGGCCGCCTGCTCCGGCGGCGCTGGACAAGCAGCAACCGACTCATCCGACACCTCGCAACAACCTCGCGTCCAGCAGGAGCCACCGCAGGCATACACCATCGACGAGTGCCTGGTCGGTGTCTGGACCACCGTGTCCCAGCGCGAGCAGGCGACGGTCAATGGGGAGCAGGTGGTCCTCATAGACGTGGAGCGACAGCTGAGCTTCGCCTCCGACGGCGTAGAGGTCGTCACCTATCTCGACACCCCGGCCGCGGTACAGAACGCCGCAGGTGAGGTTCTCGGAGAGGTCACCCATTACGGCGAATTGACCTATCAGGTGAGTACCGACGAGCCCGGGACCATCGGCTTCGAGCTGACCGGCGGCGAGCTGAGCGCAACCTTCGACATCCGCGGCCAGTCCTCGACACTGACTGGCGCCGGGGGTAGCGGTCCGGTGACCTACACGTGTTCCGATGCGGAGTTGACTCAGAACGCCGCGGGATACGAGGCGGTCTTCACCCGCGCCACGTAGTTGTTCCAGAAGCCCGCTCAGCCGATGTCGTCGGCGTCCTCGTCGTTGCGGGCCAGCCACGTCGCCAGTCGTTCGACCGGCACTTCGAAGTCCGGATTCTCGTCGACGAAGTCGCGCAGCCGGTCGGCCACCCAGGCCAGACTGACGGTCTCCTCACCGCGCCGCTCGGCGAGTTCTTCGATCCCCCGGTCGGTGAAGTACATCGCGCGATACGGGAATTCCGGCCTAGTCGTGCAGACCGGAGAAGGCGTCCACGACCAGTTCTTCCTGCTCGCGATCATGGACCGAGTGTGAGCCGGTGGCTGGGCTGGCGGTGGCATCCCGCGACACTCGGCGCAGCTGCCGTCCCTCAGCGAGCTGCTCGGGCAGGTGCAGGGCCATGAATGGCCAGGCGCCCATGTTGGCCGGCTCCTCCTGTACCCACACGACGTCGGTGGCATTCGGGTACGTCGCCAGCAGATCGTTGATCTCCCCGGCCGGCAGTGGATAGAGCTGCTCCACCCGCAGCAGCGCAACCTCGGCGGCGCTGCGCTTCTCCCGCTCGGCGCCGAGGTCGTAGGCCACCTTGCCGCTGCACAACAGCACCCGCTTGACCCCTTCGCGGTCAATGGATTCCCCTCGGACACCGGGATCGTCGAGCACCGGGAAGAACCGGCCCTGGGTGAACTCGGTCACCGAGCTGACCGCGGCCTTGTGCCGCAGTAGCGACTTGGGCGTCATGATGATCAGCGGTCGCTGGTTGGTGCTCAGCGCCTGGCGGCGCAGGAGGTGGAAGTAGTTGGCCGGTGTCGTGCAGTTGGCCACGGTCATGTTGTTCTCGGCGCACATCTGCAAGAAGCGCTCCGGCCGCGCACTGGAGTGGTCGGGACCCTGACCCTCCAGGCCATGGGGCAGAAGGAGGACGACACCGGATCGCTGGCCCCACTTAGCCTCACCGGAGGAGATGAACTCGTCGATGATCAGCTGAGCCCCGTCGACGAAGTCGCCGAACTGGGCTTCCCACAGCACCAACGCCTTGGGATTGGCCACCGAGTAGCCGTATTCGAAGCCCAGTGCCGCGTACTCCGAGAGCAGCGAGTCGTACATGAACAGCTTTGCCTGATTGGCGTCGAGGTGGGTCAGCGGTGTGTACTCCGCGCCGGTATTGCGGTCGATCAGGACCGAGTGCCGCTGTACAAATGTCCCTCGCCGGGAATCCTGACCGGCCAGCCGGACCGGCACCCCTTCGACCAGGAGCGAGCCTAGGGCGAGGATCTCCCCGAATGCCCAGTCGATGTCACCCTCGCTGGCCATCGCCGCTCGCCGCTCGAGCACCCGTT
>JALZIL010000431.1 GCA_030860305.1 Actinomycetota bacterium | reverse complement strand
GCGGCGATTCCCAGCCGCCCACCCTCCAAGGCCGCCAGCGCAATTCGAAACCCTTGGCCCTCGTCGCCGATCAGACGGGCAGCGGACACGACGGCATCGTCGAACACGATCTGTGCGGTCGGCGAGGAGGACATCCCCATCTTGTGCTCGGCAGCCTGCGGCGTCATCCCTGGCGTGCCCGCGTCGACCAGCAGGGTCGAGATGCCGCCGGCGCCCGGACCACCGGTACGGAGGAAGACGTTGTAGTAATCGGCCACGCCCCCGTGGGTGACCCACGCCTTTGTGCCCCGGACGCGGTAGTCGTCGCCGTCTCGTACGGCGCTCGTCAGCAAGGCTGCGGCATCGCTGCCCGAGGATGTCTCGGACAGGCAGTACGCCCCCAGCAGATCCCCACCGACCATGCCAGGCAGGAACTCCTGCCGCTGCTGGTCGGTGCCGAACGCGGCAACCGGGAAGGCCGACAGGGTGTGCACGCTGACCCCGAGGCCGACCGCTAGCCAGGCGCCGGCGAGTTCTTCGACGACCTGCAGGTAGACCTCGTACGGCTGGGCTCCCCCTCCGTACTCCTCCGGATAGGGGAGGCCGAGCAGCCCGGCTCCTCCGAGGACAGAAAACACCTCCCGTGGGAAGTGCGCGGCCTTCTCGTCGGCCACCACTCGGGGACGGAGTTCCCGGTCGGCGAGTTCGACGGTCAGGTCAAGCAAGGCCCGGGCATCGTCGCTGGGCAGGGTGCGGAACACCGGCATCTCAGGCGTCCACGGTGACGAGATCGCGGGTGCCGACGTTGAGCCGCCGTACGCCCTCGGCGGTGCAGATGACGATGTCCTCGATCCGCGCACCGTAGCGCCCGGCGAAGTAGATGCCTGGCTCGACGGAGAACGCCATCCCAACTTCGAGCGGGAGGTCGTTGCCGGACACGATGTAGGGATCCTCGTGCACATCCAGACCGATGCCATGGCCGGTGCGGTGGATGAAGTTCGCCCCGTACCCCGCCTCAGCGATGATCCCTCGGGCGGTGGCGTCCACTGCCTGGGCGCTCACCCCCGGCGCGACCGCTCGGCAGGCCGCTTCCTGTGCGCCTTGCAGGACCGCGTAGAAATCGAGCACCTCCGTGGTCGGCTGCCCGCCGGCGAGGTAGGTACGAGTCGAGTCCGAGCAATACCCATCCTTGGTGACCCCGCCGATGTCCACGACCACCATGTCTCCGGACTCGATGACCCGATCGGAGAGCAGATGGTGCGGACTGGCGGCGTTCGGTCCGGAGCCGACGATGATGAACTCGACATTCTCATGGCCCTCGGTGACGATTGCTTCAGCGATGTCGCGGCCTACCTCGCGTTCGGTCCGCCCGGGTCGCAGCCACTCGGCCATCCTCGCGTGCACCCGGTCGATGGCCTGACCGGCCTGCAGCAGGGCGGCTGCCTCGGCGTCGTCCTTGCGCATCCGCAGCTGGGCCATCAGCGGCCCGGCCAACTCCCACGTGGCCCCGGTCGCCAAGGTGAGCGCCAGGACATGCTCGGCCCACATCCGGTTGCCGATACCCACTCCGCCCGGTGCGCCGATCTCCCGCAGGTGCGCGGCCACCACGTCGAAGGGGTCGTCGGTCTCGCCCCAGGCGTGCAGCGCCGTAGTGGTGCCAGCTGCCTGGACCATCGGCGCCTCGAGTTGGGGTACGACCAGAAGCGGCGCACCCTGCGCTGGGACGACGAGGCAGGTCAGCCGCTCCGAGACATGAGCGTTGTACCCGGTCAGGTAGCGCAGGTCCGTACCCGCCGAGACCAGCAGAGCCTCCCAGCCGGCCTCAGCCACTGCATGCTGCGCACGATCCAGTCGATCCGCAGTTGCCGCGTGCGTTGTAGGCATCTCGGAAGCCTAATCGCCGACCACGGTGGGCACCGTTGACCTGAGCCGGTAGTCGTCCACGGTCTGGCAGTCTGGCCCGGTGAGCCTGATGCTGCTGGACTCGGCCAGCCTTTACTTCCGGACCTTCTACGGAGTACCCGACACCGTGGTGGCTCCGGATGGAACGCCGGTGAACGCCGCCCGCGGATTCCTCGACGCGATCACGACTCTGGTCCGGACCCGCCGTCCCACCGAACTCGTCGCCTGTTGGGACGACGACTGGCGACCGGCATTCCGGGTCGAGGCAATCCCGTCGTACAAGGCTCATCGGGTCGTGGAGGACGAGCCCGAACTCGGTGACACCCCGGACGGTCTGGGCCACCAGGTGCCGATCATCGCCGACCTGCTCGAAGCCGCGGGCATCTGTCGGTTGGGCTCGCCGGGGTTCGAGGCCGACGATGTGATCGGCACGTTGGCCACCCAAGCCTCAGGTGCGGTCGACGTCGTCACCGGCGACCGGGACCTGTTCCAGCTCGTCCGTGACGACCAGCCGATCCGGGTGCTCTACACCGCCAAGGGACTGGGGAACCTGGAGAGTGTGGACGAGGCCTGGATCACCGCGAAGTATGACATTCCGGGTCAGGCCTACGCCGATTACGCAGTTCTGCGCGGCGATCCGAGTGACGGATTACCAGGCGTCAAGGGAATCGGTGACAAGACCGCAGCAGCGCTCATCCTCGCCTACGGGTCCGTCGACGGCATCATCGCGGCGGCTCGCGGTCGCGCCACCCCGACTGGCGCACTGACCGCCGGTGTTCTGCGCAAGCTAGCCGCTGCGGTCGACTACCTTGCTGTCGCTCCACAGGTCGTCCTGGTGCGCCGGGACTGCCCCTTGCCCAACGTCTCAGCGACGCTCCCGACCACTCCGGCTGACCCCGAGCGACTCGCCGAACTCGCCACCCGGTGGGGATTGCAGTCAGCGATCAACCGGCTGCGCGAGGCATTCGCCTGGCGGTGACAGGCGACTACTGCTTTTCCTGCCAGGTGTAGTTGCCGTCCTCGTCGGTGATCTCGATGACCAGGGTGACGTCCTCGGAGTCCGCGGTCATGCCCGTGCACTCGTAGGTCTGACTGACCTCCACCTCCATGTCAGAAGGACAGGTCAGCTCGACGCTGACGCCTTCCTGATCCTCGAACTGAACCGCAACATCGCGTTGGACGGCCCCTTGGTCGAGCAGGGTCTTGTTGAGCACGAATCTCGGTAGCACTACGGCGAGCGCGATCAGCACAACCGCGGTTATGGCCAGGGAGACGAGCAGACCGGTCTTGCGCTGCTTGGCCGGAGCGGTCGGGTAACCGGCGCCATACCCCTGAGCTGGTTCCTGGTGGCCAAGGAAACCGCGCTGCGGCGGAGCGTAGGTCGGCTGGCCTCCATACGGCTGTTGTGTGGTCGGGCTGCTCGCCGACCAGGAGGGATAGGCCGGCGGTACCGGCGGAGAGCCGTAGGTGGAGTGACCACCGTAGGGCTGTCCCTGCTGGCCGTAACTCCCGAGGCCCGGAGCGGGCGCTGCGCCGAACCCGGATGCCGATGACTGCCCGGCGCCGTACTGCTGTGTCGGGTACTGGCTGCCGTAGGTACTTGGCGGCGTGCCCTGTGGGCCGGCCCCGCTGGTGCTGAACTGCTGCGTGGGGGCGGCAGTGCCGGAATAGCCGGTCGGCGACCCACTCGCCGCCCCGCCTGCGGCCGGCCCTCCCCAGTTGGAGGCGCCCGGTTGTTCAGGGGCGGCCGGCTGACCCCATCCGGACGAGGACTGCTGAGTCGGCTGGGCCGGCGGTGCCGGCGGTGAGCCGGGGCTGGACTGGCCTGGCGGGGGCGGCGGGGGTCCCCAACCCGAGGATTGTGGGGCGGCTGCGGGTGGCTGCGAGGGCGAGGGCTGCTGGCCCCACCGCGACGCTGACTGAGGTTGATCGGATGGCGTGGCCGGCTCGGACTGCTCCGGCTGCACGGTAGGACTCGACTGCGCATCCGGCGTCGGTTGGCCCCAACCCGATTGCTGGGCGTCGGTGGGCGGCTGCTCGGCATCCGAAGATCCGCGCGGCTGCTCGCCACCGCCCTGAGGTGGGTTGGTCATCGGTGCTCCTCTGATCGGATCGGGACCGGTGGTGGTGGCGGTGAAGGCTCACACATTGTGTACTACCGCGGGATCCCCCGCTTCGACGACGCCACGACGCAGAGCCGTCACTGCCCGCGCCGCCACCCCGGCGACGCCGCGCTCAGATGGACCCGATGCCGAACCCCGTTCGGACAGGTCGCCGACTCTGGCCAGTTGGCCGAGCAGATCGATGAGCTGGCGGGTCCAGCGGACGAAGTCACCACCCGTCAACTCAGTGCCCTCGTCCCGAGCTGCGCGCAGGACCCGGTCCAGCGACTCCCCGCGGGCCCACCGAAGCGCGGCACCAGCGAAGCCAGGATCCAGTTCGCGGGTCAGCGACAGCCCGTTCTCCGACTCCAGGGCGCGCAATCGACCGGTGACCTCTTGGACGTCGGCCAGACGCTCACCGACGAGCGTGGACGGTGCGGACCAGACGGCCAGAACGTCTCGGCGTGCCTCGTAGACCAGGGCCGAGACGCACGCAGCGAGTTCGGCCGGGCCGAGACCGTCGAAGACTCCGTCGCGCAGGCACTCCGCGGTGGCCAGATCCGTCTCGCTCCAGATGCGGGTCAGTCCGCGGCCCGCCTCGGACAACGCCTCCGGGGGTGGCTTGCCGGTCAGGTAGCCCAGGTGTTCGAGAAGGGCACAGATCCGGTCGAAGGATCGGGCAATCGAACCGGTGCGTTGCTCGATCCGAGCGCGCAGGCCTTCGATCTCCCGGTTGAGCTGGCTCCAGCGGCGAGCCCACCTAGCGTGTTCCTCCCGGTCGGGACACTGATGGCTCGGATGGGCACGCAGTTCGGACCGCAGCCGGGTGATCTCGGCATCCTCGGCGGCGGCTCGACGACGGGTGCTCGTCTGGCGAGGCCCGAGCCCGGATTCGGTGCGTGCAGTCCGCAGGCTGGAAGCGAGATCACGGCGGGCGACCGGGCTGCGGTGGTTGAAGTTCTTGGGGACCTTTATCCGGGCCAATGGCTGCGCAGGAACCGGGAAGTCGGTGCCGCTCAACCGCCCGGCCCAGCGCTGCTCGGTCAGGACCAGCGGGCGGGGATCGGACAACGGGGAGAGTCCGGGGTCGAGGACTACGGCCAGACCTTGTCGGCGGCCGTGCGGTACGCGGATCACGTCCCCGATCCGTAGTTGCTCCAGCGCCTGGAGGGCATCGCCACGCCGCTGACGGTCGCCGAGTCGGGACAGCTCGGCCTCGCGTCGGCTCAACTCCACCCGCACGTCTTCGTAGGCGGTGAAATCTCCGAGATCGCAGGCCATCGCCGCCGCGAATTCGGCAAGGGATTTCGAATGCGTGGTCACCCGCCGCTGCAGGCCGACGACATCACGGTCGGCTTGGAACTGGGCGAAGGAGGATCCCAACAGGTCCCGAGCGGCGGCCCGGCCAAGCTGAGCAACCAGGTTGGCGGCCATGTTGTAGGACGGCGTGAACGAGGAGCGCAGGGGGTAGGTACGGGTCGAGGCAAGCCCACCGACGGCCGCCGCGTCGACCTCCGGTGACCACAGCACGACCGCATGTCCATCGATGTCGATCCCACGCCGGCCGGCCCGCCCAGTCAACTGGGTGTACTCCCCCGCGGTCAATGGGGCGTGCCGGTCGCCGTTCCACTTGGTCAACCGCTCCAGCACGACCGATCTGGCGGGCATGTTGATGCCCAATGCCAGGGTCTCCGTGGCGAAGACAGCCTTGATCAGACCCCGGACGAACAGTTCCTCCACCGTCTCCTTGAAGGCTGGAATGAGTCCCGCGTGGTGGGCTGCGATGCCGGCTCGCAGAGCCTCGACCCACTCCCAGTAGCCGAGGATCGCCAGATCCTCGTCCGGCAGATCGGCGCAGTGCTCGTTGACGATCGCCGTGATCTGGTTGCGTTCCTCCTCGGTGGTCAACCGCAGTCCGCTGTGCAAGACCTGGGCCACGGCAGCATCGCATCCCGCCCGGCTGAAGATGAAGGTGATGGCTGGCAGCAGGCCGTCGCGATCAAGTCGGGCCAGCACGTCGGCGCGGTACGGCGGGCGCCACGGCTGACGTCGTTCGTAGCCACCGGTGCGGTTGCGGTCTCGGCCAGAACCTCGTCCTCGGGTCTCGTTCGACCAGAGCCTGCTCTGGACATCGCGTACGGCCCGCTCGAGGTGTGGATTCACCGCCGCGGTCCCCGTACCGTCCGAGCGTCTCCGGGAGGCGAACAGGTCGAACAGTCGGGTGCCGACCATCATGTGTTGCCACAGCGGGACGGGCCGGGTGTCGCTGACCACCACCGCAGTGTTGCCTCGAACGGCGACCAGCCAGGCACCGAACTCCTCGGCGTTGCTCACCGTGGCCGACAACGACACCAAAGCCACTGACTCCGGCAGGTGGATGATCACCTCCTCCCAGACCGCCCCACGAAAGCGGTCGGCCAGGTAGTGCACCTCGTCCATGACGACGAAGCCCAGTCCGAGCAGCGCCCCGGATCCGGTGTAGAGCATGTTGCGCAGGACTTCTGTGGTCATCACGACGATGGGCGCGTCGCCGTTCTCGGTCCGGTCGCCAGTGAGCAATCCGACCTTGTCGCGGCCGTATCGACGGAGGAGATCGTTGTACTTCTGATTGGACAACGCCTTGATCGGCGTGGTGTAGAAGCACTTTCGCCTAGCGTGCAGAGCCAGGTGTACCGCGAACTCACCCACTACGGTCTTGCCGGCCCCCGTCGGTGCCGCGATCAGGGCACCGTGGCCGTCCTCGAGTGCCTGGCAGCCCTCGATCTGAAATCCGTCGAGCTCGAAGCCGATCTGGGCCGCGAAGTCGGTCAGCTGCGGGTAGGCCGCCCGGATTCGTGCCTGGGCGTGGTTATCCGCATGGGTGGCCACGACCCAAGGCTATGACGCCGGTCGCGCAGCTGCTGGCTGCAGGATGCGAAGGACGCCCGGGTGGCAGATCGCGGTGACGGGGAGGGCTGAGACCGGCTCTCCGTCCGCGTAGGCGGTGATCACGGGCGGCTCGTCGCAGCTCACGGAGATCGTCCGCGCTCGATACGTGCGGACAGCCGGGTGAGCCAGGTGCTCGCCGCGGCGCAGGGTCGGGGTGACCCGGATCAGCCGTCGCCGGCTGATCCGGGCGACGACGGTGACGTCGAGCAGGCCGTCGCTCGGGTCGGCCCGGGGACAGATCGGGATCCCGCCTCCGTAGGTCGACGTGTTCCCGACGGCTACCAGGGTCGCGTCGAGGGTCACCGTTGCGCCGTCCAGATCCAGGGTCATCGGCACGGCTCGGAGTCGGGCCAGCTCCGCCAGCAGGGCCAGGTCGTAGCGCCGCGGTCCGTGCGGCCAGCGCATCCGATTGGCGCGGTCGTTGACAGCCGAGTCGAAGCCGGCGCACAGGACGCTGGCCCACCATCGCTGACCGCAGCGCGCCAGGTCCACACGGCGATGAGCGGCCGCCTCGAGGGCATCGGCGATTGCGGCCGTCGCGGCGTGTACGTCACCGGGCAGGCCGAGTGCGCTGGCGAAATCGTTGCCTGTTCCGGCCGGGATGATGCCGAGCGCGGTGGAGGTTTCGGCGATCTCCTGGATGGCCAGATGACACATACCGTCGCCGCCGATGACAACGAGGGCGGCATCGCCTTGCTGCACCGCCTCGGCGGCGATGGCGCGCATCGCCGGCACCGATTCAGCCGTAGACACAGCGGCCCGTACGCCGCGAGAACCGAGGATGGCGGCCACCCGATCTGCGCTGGCTTCGGCCCTGCCACGGCCGGCATGCGGGTTGACGAGCAGGGTTACCTCGGCCTTTGCGGCCATGAGCTACCGAGCCGGTCCGGCGCTCGGGTCCGGCTCCTCGTCATGGCCTTCCGCCGGCTGAAGCGGCTCATCGATCGGCGCGGGGGATTCGAGAACGGGCTGCTCGTCCAGCCTCGACGGGGAGGCGTCCAGTGGCGAGGCCTCGTCGTCATCGATGTCATGGAACCCGGTGAGCGCGTCCCGCTTGGCCCGTCGCCGATCCAGGACCCGGGCCACCTGGATGGCCGCCTCGAAGAGCAGGATCATCGGCCCGCCCATCGCCAGCATCGTGAACGGGTCCTGAGTGGGCGTGATGAACGCGGCGAAGACCAGGGTCAAGAAGAACGCCCAGCGCCGGCTCCGGGCCATCAGCTGGTAGGACAACACGCCGACGAAATTCAGCATCAACGCGATCAGCGGCACCTGGAATGAGATGCCGAAGGCCACCAGCAGGAGGACGACGAAGCTCACGTACTCCGGCGCCGTGAGCAGCGGGGTCACGCCTTCCCCGGCGATCCCGAGAAGCAGCTTCAGTCCGTTGCGTAGGGTGATGTAGGCCAGCACCGTCCCGCCGGCGAACAACAGCGACGACAGCGCCACGAACACGACCGTGTAGCGCTTCTCGTTGCGCTTGAGTCCGGGCGTCACGAAGGCCCACAGCTGGTAGAGCCAGAACGGGGACGACAGGATGATTCCGCCGATGAAGGAGACCTTCAGCCGGAGCAAAAAGCCACCCAGCACGTCAGTGACGATCAGTGTGCACTCCTGGCCCTCCACGCTGAACCGCAGAGTCTCGGGCAGGTCGCAGTACGGCGCCTTGATGAAGTCGAGCAGCCCGTTGTTGTACCAGATGAACGTGCCGACGCCGGCAATGAAGATGAAGATGAACGCTTTGACCAGCCGGTTGCGCAATTCCTTCAGGTGCGAGACCAGGCTCATCGTCGCTTCGGTGTTCTCCCGCTGGCGCCAGCGCCGGAAGTTGCCCCGGAAGCGGCGTTTGGCCGGGCCGGTCACCGGATCAGGGCTCCCTGCTCGACGAGATGTTCAACGGACGATGGGAGGGTAGGAAGGGCTGTCAGGTCTGCGGCGCTTAGGCAGTACGCCGCACGCGGGCGACGTCGGTTCAGCGCGGTTGGTCGTACTCCGGGTATGGCTTGTGCTCAGGGACTTCGGCGACCACGGGCGGTGCCGTGGAGGCCACAGTCGGACCGGTTGGGCTCGGGGACGTGGGGGGCAGTTGACCGCGGACGGTCTCGGCTTCGGCCTTGGTACGGACGTCGTCGTCCTTCATGCCCTTCATCTCGCCCTTGAAGATCCGCATCGAGCGGCCAAGGGAGCGCGAGGCGTCGGGCAGCTTCTTGTATCCGAACAACAGCAGGACAGCAAGAATGATCAACCCGATCTCGAGGGGTCCGAGTCCCATGGTTTCTCCTCTTCGCAGTGGTGGAGCCGAGTCTACGCGTGTCCACCATGGCCGCGTGGCCTGTCCGCTTCGTTCTGCATTCGTAACGTCTGCGCGCGACGGATGCCGTGAGTCAGTTCCTCGACCTGCGGTGCTACCGAGATCTGCGCATCGCTGACCGCACCTCGCAGCCGGGTCAGATGGCCGAACAGGCCATAGCCGAGGACGGCCAACACGAAAAGCGCGCCGACCCCGACGACGATCCAGACGACCAGCATCATGAGGCCAACCTAGGGTACGTCCTGCTGGCCTGCAGAGATGCCGTAGGCGGCCAAGGCCTGTCGCGCGTCTTGAGCGATCTCGGCTGCAAGGGCCGGTGGGTCGAGCACCTGGGCGGCCCCGCCCAACCCGGCCACCAACCGCCGTACCCAGGTCGTCTCACTCGAGCGCAGCGTCACCAACAGTTCGTCCCCGTCCGCGACCACACTCTGGCAGGGGTAGTAGTCAGCCACCCACCGTGCCCACGGCAGTAACCGGAGCCGGACCTCGACATCCTCCGGTGACGGCAGGAACAGTCCGCCGGAAATGTCCCGAAGGGCGATTTCAGGTGGCGGACGGGATGGCTCGTCGAGCTGATCGAGTTCCTCGATCCGGTCCAGACGAAACATCCGGACACCTTCGGCTCGGCGGCACCAGGCCTCCAAATACCAGTGCCCGGCGACGAGAAGCAAGCGCATCGGGTCGACGGTGCGCTCGGTGCGCGCGTCCCGGCCCGCCGAGTAGTAGGTCAGGTGGACCGCCTGACCGGCGCGCAGCGCTCGCCGCAGGACGGCCAGCGCAGCGTCCTGCCCGTCGACGGAGACGGTGACTGCTGCTGCCGCCTGCGCCTGGGCGCCGGAAGCCTCTTCGATCTTGGCCAGCGCCCGGCTGACTGCCTCCTGTTCGATCAGGCCAGGTGTGGCAGCCAGAGTGCGCAAGGCAACGATCAGCGCAACCGCCTCGTGGGTGGTCAGCCGCAGAGGGCGGCTCATCCCAGCATCGAAGGTCACCGCGACGTGGTCATCGTCGAATGACAGGTCGATCAGATCTCCTGGACCATGACCAGGCAGGCCACACATCCACAGCAGGTTGAGATCCTCCCGCAGTTCGTCGGCGCTGACACCGAAATCACTTGCTGCAGAGGTGATCTCGATGTCGGGATTGGCCTGTAGGTAGGGAATCAGGGCCAACAGGCGGGGTACCCGATCCGCACTGGCGCTCATTGTTTCCAGCCTTGCTCGCTGCGCTCGGCCGCGCTCCGTGCGCCATTCTCGGACGTGAGATCGGTCATGGCGGCGAGGCGACGTAACCGGCTGATCACCGCCTCGCGCAGCGCTACCGGTTCCTCGACGACGGCATCCACGCCGAAGCTGGTGACCCGGTCGGCCAGCATGTGCAGGTCGGTGAGCGGGATCTCGATCAAGTCGGGATCATCGGCGGAGGCCTTTCCGGCGCGGCGCAGGCCCTCGGCCGAGCCCGGGCGTACCCGGATCCGTGCGGTGACTTCGCTGGCCGGTGTAGCCGAGGCCACCATGGCGACCAGGTCGACGTCCTCTGGTCGCTCGAATGCGTCGGCCGGACCAACGGCTTTCGGCCGGCCGGCGAAGCGGCTGAGCCGGAATGCCCGTGGTGCCTTCCGGACCAGGTCGAAGCCGGCGACGTACCACCGCCCGCGTCTGGCCACGACTCCCCAGGGATGGATGCGGCGCTGGGTCGGATCCGAGCCGTCCGGACGTCGGTAGTCGAAGCGGAGTTCTCGGCGTTCGGTTGCCGCGGCGAAGCATGCGCCGAAGGCCGGTTCCCCGGAGTCCAGTCGCGGCTCGAGGGGTACAGCTGCGTTCTCGTCGAGACTGATCCCGGCGGCCCGGAGCTTGTGCAGCGCGCCTTCGGCGGCGCCGGCCAAGGCAGCCGAGTGCCATAGCCGTGCGGCCAGGCCCACCGCAGCAGCCTCGTCGGCGGCCAGTGAGATTGCCGGCAGTTCATAGGCGTCGCGGGCGATGCGGTACCCGTCCTCGTCGTCGAAGGCCGACGTACGACCGGTCTCCAGGGGTACCCCGATCTCGCGGAGCTCTGCCTTGTCCCGCTCGAACATTCGCTTGAAAGCTTCCTTGGCCCGGTCTGTCCCGTCATCGGCCTCATACCCAGGCACGGCCCTTCGGATCTGCTCAGCGGGGAGGTAATGACGGGTAGCCAGCAAGCAGATCACGAGGTTGACCAAACGCTCGGCACGGCGGGTCGTCACGCTGCAACGCTAACCCGTGTCGAGCCCCTCGGATAACGTCGCACCCCGTGATTGCTTGGCGCGTCGGCGAGGTGACGTCGACCGGTCGCGAATGGAACGGTGCACTCGAGCTCCAGGTGCTGGTGGAGGGTGAGTCGGTACGCGCACTGGCATATCCCAGGCTCGTCGGTTGCCCGGTACCCGGTGACAACGTGCTGTTGAACACGACGGCGCAGCGCCTTGGGCTCGGTACGGGGGGGTACGCACTCGTTGTTGCCATTCCGTCCCGGCTGCCCGCCGATTCAGCACCTGGCGGACATCTCGTGAAAGGCCGCTACCTCCCGACGCAGGCCGCGGTGCTGGGCGCCGACGAGCAAGACTCTCCGCATCACCAGGTGTTACGTGATGCCGAGTCCTTGGACGGAATGCCGGTGGTGATCGCCGATCTGCATTCCGCGCTACCGGCGATCCTGGTCGGAATCCACCTCGACCGCCCACACGCCACGGTCGCGTACGTGATGACTGATGGCGGAGCCCTGGTTGCCTGGTTCTCGCGGACGCTCTCCGCGCTGGCCGAGCACCTGGTCGGCACGGTGACGGTAGGTCAAGCGGTCGGTGGTGATCTGGAGGCGGTCACCGTCCACACCGGACTGCTCGCCGCCCATCACGTGCTGAAGGCCGACATCGCGATCGTGACCCAGGGTCCAGGGAACCTGGGAACCGGTACGACATGGGGCTTCTCGGGAGTGGCTGCAGGGGACACCGCCAACGCTGTGCACCTACTGGAGGGGCAAGCGGTGGGTGCGCTGCGGATCAGTGCCGCCGACCCCAGGTCCCGGCATCGAGGGGTATCCCACCATTCGCTGACCGCCTTCGGGCGAGTCGCGCTGGCCGGCATGGACCTCGTGGTGCCGGAGGGCCTCCCGGCGGAGCTGGCCGATCAGGTCCAGGACGATCTTGCCGCGCAACCCGTACGTAACCGGATCGTTCACGTCTCCGACGTCGGACTGCTCGACGCCTTGACCGCCAGTCCGGTACCGCTGTCCTCCATGGGACGCAGGCTGGCCGAGGACCCGTGGTACTTCGTGGCCGCAGCCGCTGCCGGCCGGCATGCCGCCAGGCTGCTGGAGGTTTGAGTCCAGCAAGGCGAGCGCCTGGGAAGCTGCGGATCACATGCTTGCGATCAGCTTGTCGACCCGGTCGTCGACCGACTTGAACGGGTCCTTGCACAGCACGGTGCGCTGTGCCTGGTCGTTGAGTTTGAGGTGAACCCAGTCGACGGTGAAGTCGCGCCGCTTCTCCTGCGCCCGCCGGATGAACTCCCCGCGAAGCCGGGCCCGGGTCGTCTGTGGCGGGACGCTCTTGGCCGTGAAGACCTCGAGATCGGTCGATACCCGGTTGACCGCTCCGCGCTTGTCGAGCAGGTAGTAGAGGCCACGGTCTCGATTGATGTCGTGATAGGCGAGGTCCAGCTGGGCGATCCGTGGACTGGACAACGGCAGATCGTGCCTAGCGCGGTAACGCTCGATCAGCTGGTACTTGGTCGCCCAGTCGATCTCGCGGTCGATCAGCGAGAGATCCTGGGAGTCAATGGCTTTCAGCGTCCTACCCCACAACTCGAGCATCTCGATGAGGTCTCCACCGAGCCCCTCCTTGTCGGCGAAGTCCGCGCACCGGGAGTGGTATTCGCTCTGGATCTCCAGACCGGACAGTT
>JALZIL010000415.1 GCA_030860305.1 Actinomycetota bacterium | reverse complement strand
CGACGAAGACGTCCGGCGCCAGGGTGGTGGCCAAGAGGTCCAGCGCCGCTGTCCAGCTGTCCGGTCGGACCAACTCGAGATCCCGCACGGCGATCAGGCCGTTCAGGATCGGTGGTGTTTCGCTGGCCGGCAGCCGGTCGAAGACAGCGTCGTACCACCGGTTCTCGGCATCGAGGTTGTGGTCGCCGGCACCGAGTTCATCGCTGTCCGTGCGCAGGATCGCGAAGGTGTCCAGGACGCCGACCGCAACCAGCGCTTCAGCGCCGTAGGACGGCAGCGCTTCGGTGTCGACCTGACGCAGGGCGTCGGCCTCCAGGACTGACGCCAGCCGCGACCCGGGCAGCACCAGATCGCCCGCCGAGGTCCAGTCACCTTCGGAGTCGGGAAGCGCGAGGTCGGCCAACCAGGGGTAGCTGCCGGCCGTGACGCCGGCGGACTGTACGAGCGCGAGAACCGCTCTGACGATCGGCTCCGGGTCGTCCTCGTTGTAGGACGCCTCGACAGCCGCTCGAACCGCCGCTGAGGTGAGGACACCGGTTGCGGTTGCCGGGCTGGCTCCCAGCCGTTCCAAGAAGTTCCGCGCCGCAGTCGTCGGCGCGTCGATGCCCAGTGCATCCGGGTGCACCAGACGAAGCCCGAGAGCGCTGAGGTCAGAGGTGATCAGGTCCTGATCGGGCAGCAACAGGCCGCGCACGCCGTAGGCCATTCGCCCGTCGGCCAGGGGGATCGGGATCGCCGAGAGTGCATCTCGATCCTCGAGAAGGTCGGTGTGCTCGAGTCCTGCGTAGAGGGCGGCCCACCACTGCGCCGGGCGTTCGACGGTGGTCAGCGCCTCGACCACACCGGCCAGATCCGTCCGCCGTACGCCGACTGCGGCCAGCACCGGGGCATCAACGCGACGCGACCAGGAGGCGGGCAGGAGTCCACTGAGGACATCAGCCAGTGCCGCCACGAGGTCGTCACTGGCCGGGTCCAACGCGACAGCTCGATCCGGCCGGACACGGGCAGTGGACTCCTCGGGGTTTCGTTGGCCCGTGCCCGCTGCTTCGGGGAGCCAGGCAAGGGCGCGGAGTTCGGCGAGGATCGCCGAACCGATGTGGGCGTCCAGCTCAGCAGCGGCCAGGCCAATTTTCGGCAAGAGCGCCAGCACCGCCGGATCGTCGGCCAGGCCGAGGATCAGGTCGGCGAAGACGCATGCGACCGCGGTCGTCAGGTGATCGGTCACCGGTCCTGGCGCGACGTGGCGCCGGTCGGGCGCCAACGGGTAGGACGCGATCAGACGGAGCGGGAGCGACAACGGTTCGTCGCTGGGTGTGGGCGCGTGGACGACCTGCCGGCCGGTCAGCGGTTGTGGAACAGCATCTTCGACCGGTACCGCCCAGGTAACGCTCCATTGTGGTCGTTCCTGCTCTTCTACCGGTCGGTCAGCGAGGATCTCGGGTGGCAGCTCCCCTGCGTCTGTGCTGATCCGCCAGCGTTGGATGTGGTCGCCGTCGTGCAGGAGCACATCCGGACCGTCGTGACTGCGTCGTAGGATTCGGCCGTCGACGTCCAGCCGGGCAAGGCCAGGTAGGCCGAGCAGGACATCGGCAGTGATGTCGTCCAGCAGCGCTCGGACGAACTGGTTCGTACCGGGACGCAGGGGTAGGTGGACCTCGGTGTCGAAGCCCGGCGGCGGCGAGTCGCGCGCCGCGGCCACCGGAAAGGGCAGCCGCAGCACCGGAACCGATCCGCGTGCCGCGCTGCTTCTGCGGGCTGTTTCGCCGGCCAGAGTGCCGATCCCAGCGACCGCGGCACGTGTGTCCGTGGCACTGAAGCGCACTCCCCCGTTGCAGGAGACCACAACCGGCTCGTCGGAAACCGCCAGGACGGCGGCGAAGCCGACGCCGTACCGGCCGACCGAGTCCGATCCGTGCTTGGCCGACGCGCGGAGGGTGGCCAGGCCCTGCACGCCGTCGGCATCCAGCGGTGCGCCGACGTTGGCCGCGCGGAGCACGTTGCCGTCCAGGGTGATCCGGAGATGCCCGGGCACACCGGCCGCGGTAGCCGCATCGGCGGCGTTTTGGGCCAGCTCGATGAACAGTCGGTCGCGGTATCCGCCGAGGACCAGATCCTCTTCGGCGTTGGCATCCTCGCGAAACCGCGCCGGAGACGCTGCCCAGGCATCCAGGACTCGCTCCCGGATCTGCGCCGTACCGAACGGATCCTCACTCAGCCGGCCCACCGCCCCAGAATGAACGAACTGGCACGTGAGAACACCCCAGCATCCTCCCGCAGCACTGAAATCCGGCTTGCCTACCGGGTGCGCCGACACGCCGAGTGAACGATCGGCGTGTCGCTGCCTCAGGTAGGCAAAGGCGAGCCGACCCCCGGACACGCCAGAAGGCGGGACCGAGTGACCCGGTCCCGCCTCCGACGTGCTGCGACGTCTCGAGTCGCGCCTAGCTGCAGCCGCTGGTGGAGCCGCAGCCTTCGCAGACGTAGCAGGACCCGGCTGGGCGCATCTTGACCCCGCAGGTCATGCACAGCGGCGCGTCGTTGCTCTTGCCGGTGACCGCTTCCAACAACTCCGCCGAGGATCCGACACCACGCGGTGCCGGCTTGGCCGCGACCTCGGCGGCCAGATCGCTTGCTGCCACCGGCTTCTCTACCGGAGCCGAGGAACGCAACGCATCGAGATCGACCTCATCGTCGTCTCCGCCCAGCACCGGGTCGAGCAGGGCCGTACCGGCACTGGCTGCCGTTGACTGGGCGATGCGCTCGTCGGCGGTGAAGATGCCGAGCCCCGCACGCTTCTCGTACGGCAGGTGATCCAAGGCCAGCCGGCGGAAGATGTAGTCCATCACCGACTGGGCCAATCGCACGTCGGCGTCGTCGGTCATGCCGGCCGGGTCGAAGCGCATGTTGGTGAACTTCGAGACGTAAGTCTCCAGCGGCACGCCGTACTGCAGGGCGATCGAGATCGCGATCGAGAATGCGTCCATCAGGCCGGCAAGTGTCGAACCCTGCTTGCTCATCTTCAGGAAGACCTCGCCGAGACCGTCGTCCGGGTAACTGGAGGCGGTCATGTAGCCCTCGGCGCCGCCGACGCTGAACGAGGTCGTTCGCGCGGGGCGGGACTTCGGCAGCCGCTTGCGGGTCGGGCGGTTGATCTCGATGACCTCAGGCTCGGCCGCGGCCTTCTTGGCCTTGCCGTCGGACAGCGGCTGGCCGACCTTGCAGTTGTCCCGGTAGATCGCGAGTGCCTTGAGGCCCATCTTCCAGCCGCGGAAGTAGATCTCCTCGACGTCCTCGACGGTGGCGATCTCCGGCATGTTGACCGTGTTGTGGTTGACGATGCCGTTGCCGACGAAGGCATGGGCGACAGGGACAGAGAGGTCATAGACCGGGGCCTCCCCCGCTTCCTCAGCAAGCGACACCGGAGAAAAGTGCAGGTTGCCGTCCAAGACCTCCTGCAACCATGCGGGCAATTGCACGCCGGGGACAGTCGACACGCGCTCGATCGTGCGTCGGGTGACATGTTGGACGCGTGGGTCGAGTAGGAAGGTCATCTCCGAGCGCCAACCACGTACCCCGCCGCGTCCCCGGGTTCCGGCCGGAATCAGTTCGTACAGTTCCCGGCCCGTAATCCCGGGAACGACATCAGCCGTTCCCGGACCGACGTTCATTCCCAGGTACCTGTGGGCCGCAACTGCCTTGTCTGGCTCTAGGAACGGAACGATGCTGGCCATGAGCTGGCCTTGGAGCCCGGGCGCATATACCTCGTCATAGTCCTTGCCGTTGAGCACATTGTGCTTGGTTATGCGGCCGTGCACGACACCGAGATTGGTCATCACCGACTGCAAGTCGTCTAGCAGCAGGGAACTGTCCAAGCAGATGGCCCACTTCGTTGACGGGCCGGTCGTGACGTACGCGTCCAGAGCGAGGCCCTGCAGGAAGGCCGTGACCATGTTCTGTGGCGAACACAGCACCGCGTCTGGGATCCGCTTGTTCGACGCCCGGCTTCCGCAGCCCAATGCCTCGAGGAATTCGACGAGAGTCTTGGACGCAACCATCACCCCGGGACACTTGCCCGGTTGATGGACGATCTGGGCTTCCAGGCCGAACTCCGAGCCCCAGGCGGCTCGAACTCTTTCGAGCACGCTCGGCACAGAGTTGGTTATCGTCACGGTGTACGTGCTACGGGTTGTGTGGCCCTCAGCGGCGTACGCACCGAGAAGAAAGGCCAACTCCTCGGTCATCTCCGCGGGTAGGTTGACGCGCTTCTGACAGCCGTACGGCGCCGCGACGGTCACCCACCGCAGGCTGGCCGGCACGTTTGACCACATCTGCCCGCCGTACTGGACGCCGACGTAGTCACCATGCTCGATCTCGCGTAGGTGCTTCCAGGTTGTGCCGTTCACACCGGCCACGAGTAGACGGTGGACATCGGTCCCTGTGATGGAGTGCCCTGAACGCAGTTGAATCCTCCGCACCGGACGAACTCCGCCGTAGTAGAACGCGTCGGTCTTGCGCGGTCCATCCAATGACGACACCAGCAGGTTTTCGTCGCGGAAGCTGTCCTCGACTTCGCCCCGGTACAGGCTGTTGATTCTGACGAGCCCGTCCTCCGAGGCGATAAGCGTTTCGCCGACGACACACTTGGAGATCGCCCCAGAGATGAACGGCTGGACCGCGGACATCATCCGCACGTGTCCCATCGGGGTGATCGCCCGCTCCCCCATCGCGCAGTCGAAGACGTCGTAGTGCTCGGGGCGCAGCCCCGGGGCGTCCACGACGTGTCCGTGCTCGGCGATGTATTCGACGATCGCCTCGACCTGCTCGTCCTGATAGCCGAGCGAGGTCAGCGCCCGCGGAACCGTTTGGTTGACGATCTGCATGGAGCCGCCGCCGACGAGCTTCTTGAACTTCACCAAGGAGAAGTCAGGCTCGATACCGGTTGTGTCGCAATCCATCATGAAGCCGATGGTGTTGTGGCTGACAAAGCCGCCGGCGACGTAGGTCACGTTGCTGGGCACCGATAGGTCGTATGTCGGCTGTACGCCGCCGTCCTCGTTGGCAGAAACCTCCTCGAAGAGGTAGCCGAGAGCATGCCCGACGGGGTCGATGTCCAGCCAAGTCTCGTCTGCAAGGTGCACGCGATCCCGGTTGCCGGACTGGGTCGCCTTCGCCGTGCCGAGCAGCCTTGCTTTGCGGTCGGACACGAAGCCGACCTGCTCGCCGAATGCCACCGCGTAGGTCAGGTTCCTGAGCCGCACCTGGTAGATCGGGCCCCCCCAGCCGCTCGCGGTGGTCCGAGTTGTCGTCGGAATGGCGAGTGCCAACATGACCGTACGAATCTCGGCTGCGAAGGCGGCGTGTGCGGTGGTCACCGAAGGCACGCCCTCGAGGACTGCACCACCGGCTTCGAACAGCCCCCGTAGGAACGCCGCATAGGTCGCCGGGTTGTTGGTCTCCAACACGGCGGACGGAACGCGTGGAACCCAGCCCTTGCCGGTGTGAGTGTCATGCGGCAGCGACTTGGCGAAGCCAGCCGCCTGCCACCACTGGGCCAAGCGCACGGACTGCAGGGTCACTTCCTGATACCCGGTCATCTGCCTGACAACCGGCTCCAGGTGGAACAGTTGCTTGCTGAGAATCCGAAGCCGTTCGACGACGTCGAGGTCGGTGTCTGCGACGCAGAGCCGAATCCCCTTGGCGTGCAAGCTGCCATCGCCCATGAAGTAGCCGACCAGCTCGGCCAGGTCCTCATCGACGTGATTCGGCACCGAGACGTGACGGTCACCGGCGTAGTACGCCTGATCGAGGACGGGCAGTACCACCTCTCGCGGCGATCCGACAAACGTCCCCAGCTGCATCGGCACGATGTCACCGGCGGCGACATCGGCCATCCGCTTCCAGGCCCACTCCCCGGACTGCCGGTCAACGACCTTGATCCGATGAGCGAACGTTCCTTGGATCTGGTAGCCGCCGGCGGTAACGATGCGTCTCGTCGGCTCCTCGCCATTGACGAAGAACTTCGTCGCCCGTCGAGAGCCTTCGTCGGTCGACACCGTGGCGTCGAGGTCCTGCCAGCGCTCACCGTACGGGTCACCGAGCTCGCCGAGACGGACCAAGCCGCGGTCGGTGGTGATGAGGGTGTCCCCAGTCAGGCAGCCGGTTGGTGCCAGGACGCTGGCCTGGGCATTGCGCCAGCCGTTCTTCCCTCCGATGGCCAGGCCGTCCTGCCAGGCCTTGGTGGCGTGCTTGAGCACCGCTGCGTCGTCAGCACCGAGTGGTCGGATCTCGTCGTTGGCCGCAGCATGCTTGCGCATCACCCGGGCGTGCGGGGCTGCATTGCGGGCGAAACCGTCGTACGGCCCGACGATCCCGGCGAGTTCGGCCGAGCGCTTGTATGCCGTACCGGTCATCAACGAGGTGATCGCTGCGGCCAGGGACTGCCCACCGCGGGAGTCATAGGCGTGCCCGGTGGCCATGAGCAGCGCACCGAGGTTCGCGTACCCGATCCCGAGTTGGCGGTAGGCACGCGTGGTGTCCCCGATGGGCTCGGTCGGGAAGTCGGCGAAGCAGATCGAGATGTCCATCGCGGTGATGACGATCTCGACAGCCTTGGCGAACGTCACCGCGTCGAAGGTGCCGTCGTCGTTGAGGAACTTCATCAGGTTCAGCGAGGCCAGGTTGCACGAGCTGTTGTCCAGGCTGAGGTACTCACTGCATGGATTAGATGCGGTGATCCGGCCGGTCTCGGGGTTGGTGTGCCAGTCGTTGATCGTGTCGTCGTACTGGATGCCGGGGTCGGCGCAGGCCCACGCGGCCTGGGTCATCGAGCGGAAAAGCTTCTTGGCATCGACGGTCTCCAGGACCCGGCCGTCCTGTCGCGCACGTAGCCCGAAGTCGGCGCTCGATTCCACCGCGTGCATGAACTCATCGTTGACCCGAACCGAGTTGTTAGCGTTCTGGTACTGGACGCTGGTGATGTCAGTGCCGCCGAGGTCCATGTCAAACCCAGCGTCGCGCAGGGCCCGGATCTTGTTCTCCTCGCGGGCCTTGGTGGCGATGAACTCCTCGATGTCGGGGTGGTCGACGTCGAGCACGACCATCTTCGCCGCGCGGCGGGTCGCACCACCGGACTTGATCGTCCCTGCGCTGGCATCCGCGCCCCGCATGAAGCTGACCGGACCCGACGCAGTGCCGCCGGAAGAGAGTAACTCCTTGCTAGAGCGGATCCGGGAGAGGTTCAGGCCGGCACCGGATCCGCCCTTGAAGATCAGGCCTTCCTCGCGGTACCAGTTCAGGATCGAGTCCATCGTGTCGTCGACAGCCAGGATGAAACAGTTGTGCACTCGCAAGTTGGCCGACAGGTACTCGCCACTCTCGGTCTGGATGTCATAGACGTCCATCGGTCCGAGAGCCTCGATGCGAGCAATCTCGAGGCGCTCACGGTTTGATCCGCCCACGTCCGTCGTGACATGGAGCAACGCGTCACCAACCGCGAGGTCTCCCGCCGCGACGAAATATCCCGTTTCAACATCGTCCGACTTCCAGACCAGGTGATCTGCGGTTACGTCGAGCGTCTGGCCAGCCTTGGTGCGCAGACGCAGGACGTCTTTCACGCCATTCGCCTTTGTCGCCACGATTCGGGTCAGCCCGTCCGCGTCGTAGACCTTCGTCCCGACCGCGTTGTCCTCGACCAGCTTGCCAATCGGAATGAGACCGGCGGGCGTACTGACCAATGCGTGATAGGGCTGGCAAGCCGATACCTGCTGTGGTGAGGACGTCCCCACGTTGAACCAGACCGGGGAGTTGAAGCTGAACACCTGGTGCAGCAGCATCCAGGTGAGTTCGTGTTCGAAGATCTCGACGTCCTCCGGCGAGGCAAAGTACCCGTTGTCGCGCCCAGCAGCGGTGTAGGTCAGCACGACCCGGTCGATCAACTGGCGCAGGCTGGACTCCCGCTGGCCGGTGCCGACCGCGCCGCGGATGTACTTGGTGGTGACGATGTTGGCCGCATTGACGCTCCAGAAGTCGGGGAACTCCACCCCACGCTGCTCGAAGTTGATCGAACCGTCGCGCCAGTTCGTCATCACGACATCGCGCCGCTCCCAGCTGACCTCGTCGTAGGGGTGCATGCCGGGAGTGGTGTGGACGCGCTCGACGACGAGCCCTTTCGCCGGGTAGCTCGCGGCCCTCTTGCTGCCTGGGGCTGGGGAATGCGCGATGTCGGTCACTGTGGTCCTCTCTAAACGTTTGCTGGGGTGTGCTTGGGATCGTTCGAGCGCCGGAGATCGGCGATGGCTGCTTCGAAATCGGCAGCTGAGGTGAAGGAGTTGTAGACGCTGGCAAAGCGCAAGTAGGCGACCTCGTCGAGTTCGCGCAGTGGTCCCAGGATGGCCAGGCCGACCTCGCCGCTGGGAATCTCGGCGACCCCACTGGCGCGGACCGCGTCCTCGACCTCCTGGGCGAGCTTGGCCAGCGCGTCCTCGTCGACCGGTCGGCCCTGGCAGGCGCGGCGGACGCCGGCGACGACCTTCGACCGGGCGAAGGGTTCGGTGACACCACTGCGCTTGATCACCGCAAGGGTGGCTTCCTCGACGGTCGTGAAGCGTCTGGAGCAGTCCGTACAGGATCGGCGACGCCGGATGACTTGCCCCTCGTCGACCTCACGGGAATCCAGGACTCGGGAGTCAGGATGACGGCAGTACGGACACCGCATCAGCGCACCCCTTCGACGTCACGAGGGCGTCCTCCGCAGCGGTCCTGTGGACGACGCAGCGGAGAAGCTGTGTGTCGCCTGTGGGCGAGCTGTGGGAAGGAAACCCCAACTTGTGGACTAACTACATCAGTGTAACCACTAGATGTAGGGGTCGACCATAGAACTGCGCACCAGATCTCGCAAGCAGGTACGACCTTCGACCGGATTCGGCGTGTCGCGATGCGATGCCGCCCTTGATCACGGCAGGAGCAGGACCTGACCGGCCTGCAGGGCCGAGGAGTCCAGGTCGTTGAGCCGCATGATCGCGGCGATCACCTCTCGCGGGTCGGCCGCTGGATCCACTCGCTCCGCCAGGCTCCACAGGGTGTCACCCGGGCCGACAATGACCGACGTTCCAGCCGCAGGCACCAGCCCCCCGGAGCCCACTTCGGCGCCAGACGCGATGTAGGGGGCTTCCTGTGCGACGTAGGACGTCGACGTGGAGAACGGGGCCAGCGCTGTCGCAACGTCAACAGCGACGACTCCCAGCGCGGCGCAGCCGAGGAACGCAAGGCCGGCCAGCAACCGGCGGGCACGCA
>JALZIL010000373.1 GCA_030860305.1 Actinomycetota bacterium | reverse complement strand
CCCGAGACCTGGGCCAGTCCGGGGATGCCAGGGCGGACGTCGTGGCGCTGGGCCTGCTGGGGAGAGTAGCGCTCGAGATAGGCGGTCAGCAGTGGCCTTGGTCCGACCAGCGACATGTCCCCTGTGACGACGTTCCAGAGGCTCGGCAGCTCGTCCAGGCTGCTCGCGCGCAGTACTCGTCCGAGCGGAGTCAGGCGACTGGCGTCATCCACCCATCCCCGACTGGCGTCGACCGGGCGCATCGACCGGAACTTCAACAGCTCGAACGGTTCGGCGTTCAAGCCGGGCCTGCTCTGACGGAACAGCACCGGCCGCCCCAGCCTCGCCACAACCAGTGTCGCGACGAGTCCTTGTATCGGCAAGGAGAGCACCAGCGCAGGTACGCCCAGGGCCAGATCGAATCCGCGCTTGAGCTGACGGGAGTAGAGGTCGGTCGGGCCGGGCGGGCGTCGCAGCCGGTTTCGTCGGCGACCGGCATGATCGGTGCGGGGTGGCGGAACACTGGACACGGCCATGCCGCTGCCCCGCCTCACAGGGCCAGCCTTGGACGAGACGTTCCCCGAAGTCCCGCGTTGCGATCGAGGCGGCTGCCCGTGGCCAGCCGGTTCCGTCTCGTCGATGAGTGTCCGGTACGGCAGGTGCTTCCAGATTCCTCGAGGGAAGAACACCGGAACCCGGACAGCACAGCAGTCATGATGGCCTGATCATCCATTCTTGCCCAGGGCGCTCTTGACTGCATCGATCACCCGCTCGACTTCGCCGTCGTGCAAATTCGATCCGCTCGGCAGGGCGACCCCTCGCAGGAACAGTCGCTCGGCGACGCCGGTGGTGAAGGAGCAGCTTGCCGCGAAGACCGGCTGAAGATGCATGGGCTTCCAGATGCGCCGGCTCTCGATGTCCTGTGTTGCGAGACGGGCTATCAGGTTCGACGGCGTCGTGCGTGTGAGGTGGGGGTCCAGTTCCATGCAGGTCAACCAGCAATTGTCCTCCCGGTCGTCGTGTCCTTCGTCATCGCTGCCCAGAAAGCGCACACCGGGCGCTTCTGCCAGAGCATCGAGGTAGTGCTCGCGAATGGCGCGCCGCCGGGCAATCATGCTGTCCAGTCTGGTGAGTTGGGCGCGACCGAGGGCGGCCAGGACGTTCGACAAGCGGTAGTTGAAACCGATCTCGGTGTGCTGATAGTGCTCGGCTGGCTGACGCGCCTGGGCGGACAGGTATCGGGCGCGCTCGACGAGGTCCACGTCGTGACTCACCAGCATGCCGCCGCCGGATGTAGTCATGATCTTGTTCCCGTTGAACGAGAATGCGGCGGCCGCGCCGAAGGAGCCCGCTGGGCGTCCCTGGTAGGAGCCCCCGAAGGACTCCGCCGCATCCTCGAGAAGGGGGATGCCCCGCTCGCCGAGGCAACCGAGGATCTCGTTGTAGTCGGCGCAGCGGCCGAAGAGGTCGACGCTCATCGCGGCGACGACTTGCAAGCCTTCGGCCCGAATCTTGTCGACGGCCTCGGCCAGAAGTCCCGGGTGCACATTGCCGTCTACCGTTTGGGAGTCGACGAAGACCGGCTGGGCGCCGGTGTACATGACGGCGTTCGCAGAGGCAGCGAAGGTCAGGCTGGGCACCATGACGGCGGTCCCCGGCCCGGCACCGAGCAAGAGGAGACCGAGGTGCAGAGCGGCGGTACCCGATGTGAGAGCGAGGCATCGGACGGCACCGACCCGGGCCGCCACCTCAGTCTCGAAGGCGTCCACGTGCGGCCCCAGCGGGGTCACCCAGCCGGACCGCACCGCGTCGAGGACGTATTGCTCCTCGACCTCGGACACGTCGGCTTTGGACAGGTGGATGCGGGACACAGAGGCCTGGCTCTCCAGATTTGATGCCCCGACCTTTTCCAACTTCCCCGCTGATTCCTCAACTGGGCGGCAACGGAGGACGAGGCACGAGTCGGACGCTGGCTTACGCTTGATATTACGCCCAGCCCAGGGCTAGTGCGGTTGTCGGGGGGGTGGACTACCGAAGGGTGACCAAGACCGGGTCGCGCAGCCTGCGCAGTCTATTTGCTTGCGCACCACCGCGCCGTCTCAGTCAAAGCTGCTCGCAACGGGATCGGAACGACCTGCGGGAACAGCGAGCGGAGTTGTGCGGTGTCCGCCTGAGAGTGCCGCACATCCCCAGGCCGCGACGGCAGCGACTCCCGGGCTACAGGTCGCCCGAGCACCTGCCCGAGCAGGTGAATGAGGTCGTTAAGAGTCGTGCGCGTGCCGAACGCTAGATTCACCGGGGATGACGTGGCGCACTGAAGGACGGCGAGGCAGAGTACCTCCACCACCGAGCCGACGAACGTGAAGTCCCTGCTCTGTTCCCCGTCCCCGAAGACCGGGACGGGTCGGTCGGCCAACGCGGCCTCCAGGAAGGCGGGCACAACCGCTGCGTACGCGTGACCCGCGGTCTGTAGCGGCCCGAAGACATTGAAGAAGCGGAACGGCAGCACAGGCAGCCGGTAGCACTGTGCGTAGCTCATGGCGTATTGCTCGGCGGCCAGCTTCGAGACGGCGTAAGGGCTCAGCGGCCGGCACTGCAGGTCCTCAGACTTCGGGATCGCCGGATTGGACCCGTATACGCTGGAGGAACTGGCCAGCGTCACGTGTAGACCGCCATGGATGCGCGCCGCTTCGAGCACCCGTAGCGTGCCGGTCGCGTTCGCGTCGTGACTTCGCATCGGGTCCTTGATGCTGCGTGGCACGGACGGCACTGCCGCGAGGTGCACGACGTGCGTCGCACCACGAGTGACGTCGTCGAGCAGGTCGACGTCGAGGATCGAGCCGCGGACGAGGCGCACGTCGAGGCCGCTCAGGTTCGCCTCCGTGCCAGAGGACAAGTCGTCAAGGATCCTGACCTCGTCGATGCGCGGCTCGGCGAGCAGCGCGCGGCACAGGTTCGCGCCGATGAATCCAGCGCCGCCCGTAACGAGGACGGTGAGGCCTCCGCCTTGGCTCACAAGATCTCCCAGGCGTCGTCGTGCCGGGTGTGGCGCGTGTCGAACACCTCAACACCGGCAAGCAGATCCAGATCGAAATCCTCGTGGTCGACGAGGAGCAGGACCAGGTCCGCCGCGGCCGCCTGCTCGGCAGTCAGGTCGACCTGCGTCGCTGGCAGCGACTCGTGGTCCTTCACCAGCGCCAGATCGACAAACGGGTCGGCGAACCGCACGTCGGCACCGCGTGCTGCCAACAGCTGGGCGATTCGCACGGACGGCGACTCCCTGGCGTCGCCGGTTCCCTTCTTGTAGGCCAAACCCAACAATAGCAGGGTCGACCCGTTAACGGCCTTGCGCTCGCGGTTCAACAAGTCGGTGACACGCTGCACCACATAGTCCGGCATGTGGTTGTTGACGTCATTGGCGAGCTCGACAAACCGGAAGCTGTGGCCGAGCGTCCGCTTGACCTGCCAAGACAGGTAGGACGAATCGATGGGCAGGCAGTGTCCGCCGACTCCCGGCCCCGGCGTGAATCGCATGTAGCCGAAGGGCTTGGTGGATGCGGCGTCTATGGCTTCCCACACGTTGATGCCGAGGTCGTGCGCGAAGATCGCGAGCTCATTGACCAGAGCTATGTTCACATGGCGGAAGGTATTCTCGAGCAGCTTCGTCAGCTCCGCCTCTTTTGGTGAGCTGACGGGGACGGTGGTGTCGACGATGTCGTCGAAGAAGCCCTGCACGGCCATCAATGATGCGGCGGTGACGCCACTAACGACCTTCGGCGTGTTCACCAGGCCGTGTGTCGGGTTGCCTGGGTCTATGCGCTCGGGGCTGTAGCCCAGCGAGAAATCGCTGCCAGCGATCAAGCCGGAGCCCGCCTCCAAGATCGGTGCCAACAGTTCCTGTGTCGTGCCCGGATAGGTCGTCGACTCAAGCACAACGATGGCTCCGCGCCGCAGAAGCGGCGCCAGCGAACGGCCGGACTCTTCGATGTAACTCAGGTCCGGATTCCCCTCACGTAGGGGGGTTGGAACGGTGATGACGGCGATGTCAAAGTCGGCCGCGTCGGCGTAATCAAGCGACGGCCGGTAGCGACCGGTCGCGAGACTGGCCGTGAGCTGCTCGGACCGAATGTCCTCGACGTAGGACTCCCCGGCGATCAGGTGCTCCACGCGGCTCTTGTCAACCTCCAGGCCGACGACGTCGTATCCGACCTCCACCGCACGCATCGCGAGCGGGAGACCGACGTAGCCCTGACCGATCACCACCAGCTTCTTGGTCTTCGCCACCGGGCCATGGTGTCAGACGTGGACGTGAGGCGGTGCGGGTGATCAGACATCAAAGCTTGGGGGCCGTGACCAACGGGCAGCCGGGGCATTCGCTCCAGCCGGGTAGGTCGTGGACTCCAGCATCACCAGGTCGCCGGCGGGAGGCGGACTCGACCGCGCCGAGGTCGGGCGTCCCCTCTCGCAGCGGGTGGGGACGCACAAGACGTACGTCGAGCAGGCCACCAGGTCGCCCGCGTCGTCGGTGAAGCCGAGCGCCGGGGTGGTGACCGCAGTGTCGGAGACGTCTTCGATGCCGCTGGGCCCGGCACGGAGGCTGGTGATCCGCAGCGGGGTTCATGTCGTACTCGAGAACGTCGACGCCGGACTCGACGAGCGCGACCGCCAGCGGCAGCCCGACGTAGCCCAGACCGACGACGCAGGCAGACGAGGTCATGAGGTGACACTCGTGTGCCGCTCTGCGCCAGCCCTATGCCGGTCGCCCTCACCGGGACGAGCGGAATATTCCCTTCGGACCAGTGACTTCTGCGCGGAGAACACCCGGCATCGTCGCTGGTGACGACGCGCATCCGCGTCCCCGGAGGGCTCATCACGTTCTACCAATCTCGGATCCCCGCGCAGCGAGGGCTGGCGACGGGTGCATCCCAGGATCCCCGGCGGCGCACGCAGCGTCCGGCGTGCGCTGAGGAGGCCGACGCCATCGCGGAGGTCCTGCGCAACCCGCCGTCCCTGCTCTGGTGTCGGAAGCTCGTGCGCGTGCAGGCCCCCGTTCGGAGACGGAGGTCGAGGACTACGAGGTCGTCCGCGTCATCAAGGCCACCGTCCCGGGATGGACGGATCTGACGACCCTCGTCGACGACAGGCCCGACACCGCCGTGCGGATCCTCCAGCTCGTGCACATGCAGGCCAGCCTCCGGTAGGGCCGGCATGCTGGATGGCCGGATTCGCGGACAGCCGACAGGCGGGCGGTTGCTGCTCGCCGCCCGGCCCAGGTATGCGTTCGGCGGGCCGGCTGCCCTTTCATGCGACTTCTGGACGAGGGTGTTCACAACGCGGAGAACGGCGATCGCCGAACGGCAGCCGTTGCTCCCGGCGTAGCGCAGCATGCTCATCGTGAACCGATGACCGAGCTTGTCGCACAGAAACCGAGTCTCCTGATGTCCGCGGATCGGACTGTGCTCGACAACTTGACCTCGAAGCCGGCGACGTCGCGGCCGCCGTCTTCGAGCACGATGTCGACCTCTCGTCCATCGCGATCACGAAGTGGAACAGGCCCACGTCGGCATCTGTCCAGACGAACTGACGGCGCAGCTCGCCGGCGACGAAAGCCTCGAACAGGTCGCCGGCGGCATCGCTCACCAGGCCGGGCGACATGGCGGCTGGGGTGGGGTTGTTCAGCCGCGCGCAAGGCCGAGTATCGAGCAGCGCGACTTTGGGCCTGCCGGTCACCCGCCCGGTCAGGCCGTTGCCCCACGCCGGCACCAGGTCCCAAGAACTGTCCGACGAAGTCGGAGACCGCGTCGGACGCGCGGGTGGGATCAGCCACGCCCAGCGGGTGACCTCAACAGAGCTGCTCGAGCTCATCTCGATCGAGCCACAGGTCCGTCCCGGCCAGCCCTGCATCAAGGGCACGGGGGTTCTGGTGACCGTGATCCTCGCCGTCCTCCCTGATCATCTTTCGCCGAAGGACCGACGACACCGACCAGGATCCGCACCAAGGACCGCATGGCCGCCGGCGCAGCGCAGCGCCGTCCGGTCCAGGTCCGCCGCAACTGGGCAGCTTCGTGGGACGACCGGATGGTCGGCCCCGGAGGATCAGGAACGTGCTCCTACACTGCGCCTGTGCACCGCGGCCGGCGAAAGCGACGACCGTGCTGACTTTGCCGTCGGGCGAAGGCGTGCTGCCGAACCAGTGCCTGAGCGAGGCGATCGCTGAGGGCTGGATCGATGCCGCCGGATTCACCATCCCGACTGAGAACGTCCAGCCAGCCAGCCTTGATCTTCGCCTCGGGGAAACTGCGTACCGGATCCGGTGCAGCTTCCTGCCCACCAGCCAGTCGGTGGAGCGGAAGGTCAAGGACCTCGTCATCGATGAGTTGAACCTCCACGGTGAGGGCGTCGTCCTGGAGACCAACCGCCCGTACCTGATCCCTCTCAAGGAACAGCTGGCACTGCCCCCGGGCGTCCGCGGGAAGGCGAACCCGAAGAGCTCGACCGGGCGGGCCGACGTCTTCACCCGAGTCATCACAGATCGCGGCTACCGCTTCGACGAGATCCGCGACGGCTACCACGGCAAGCTCTACCTGGAGGTCGTTCCGCTCTCGTTCCCGGTCCGCGTACGCGAGGATCTGTCCCTCAACCAGCTACGGCTGTCGGTCGGTCGGGCGGAGCTGACCGACGACGAGGTCAGGACGGCCCACGAGCGCGCGCCACTGCTGTTCCTCGACGGCCAACCCCTGCGGACAGACCAGCTGGAGCTCGCTGACGGCCTGTTCCTCGGGCTCAATCTTCGTGGTGACGACGAGGGGCGGGTGGGCTACAAGGCGCGGGACAATGCGCCACTGCTTGACATGACGAAGGTGGGATCGGCTGACCCTGAGTCATATTGGGAGACGGTCAGGCGAGAGTACGGGGATCGCATCGTCCTCACACCGAAGAACTTCTACCTGCTGATGTCACACGAGGCCGTGACCATCCCGCCATCCCTGGCTGCCGAGATGACGGCATACGACCCGACCAGCGGCGAGCTTCGCACCCACTACGCGGGCTTCTTCGACCCGGGCTTCGGCTACGCCGGCGGTGGGGAGCGGTTCCATGGCTCGACCGCTGCGCTGGAGGTGCGCGCGCACGATGTGCCGTTCATGATCGAGCATGGCCAACGCGTCTGCAAACTGACCTTCGAGCGGATGCTGGCCGAGCCCACGCAGTTGTACGGCCAAAAGATCGGCTCCAATTATCAGCGGCAGACGGACACTCGCGGCAAGCACTTCCGACTGCCTAACCCCGTCGCGAAGCCGGCACAGGTCCGGGAGGTGTCCGGCCGCGCGGCTGACGACGACGGTCAGCTCGAGCTGCCGACCTAGCTGTCGCACACGGCGTGTGCGATACGCTGCAATCGTGCGCGCCGTCATCGACACGTCCACATGGATCTCCTGCGCCCGTGCCGGCCTGCTGCCCCTTGTGGACCACTGCGCTTTCGACGTGGTCACGCTGGACGTCGTGCGTGCCGAAGCCGTGACAGCTGGCGTGGCCGGTGGCTACGCCGATGCGACGGCGGTGGAGGCCGCTCTCGCGGGCCGGCCGGTGACGGCGGCTCCGGCAGCTGCGACACCCGACGC
>JALZIL010000116.1 GCA_030860305.1 Actinomycetota bacterium | reverse complement strand
TCGGTCAGGACAGTCCGAGCGAGGACTCGAAGTCTCCGGTCTCGAGTCGCTCCTTCATGGTCACCAGGAACCGAGCCGCATCCGCGCCGTCAACGATCCGGTGGTCGTAGGTCAGGGCCAGGTAGATCATCGAACGGACGGTCACGATCTCACCGAGGTTCGGGTCGTCGACGACGACTGGGCGCTTGACAACCGTGCCAGTACCGAGGATCGCGACCTGCGGCTGGTTGATGATCGGGGTGTCGAACAGTGCCCCACGGCTACCGGTGTTGGTCAGCGTGAAGGTCCCGCCACCGAGCTCGTCGGGCGTCACCTTGTTGTTGCGGGTCCGCTCGGCGAGATCGGAGATCTTGCGGGCCATGCCGCCGAGGTTGAGATCACCGGCGTTGTGGATCACGGGGACCAGCAGGCCGCGCTCGGTGTCCACGGCGATCCCGAGGTTCTCACTGTCGTGATAGGTGATCGTGCCTGCCTCGGAGTCGATCGACGAGTTCACCATCGGGTGCGCTTTGAGCGCTTCCACTGCGGCCAACCCGAAGAAGGGCAGAAATGACAGCTTCACACCCTCCCGGGCGAGGAAATCGTGCTTCACCCGGTCGCGCAGCTTGGCCACGCGGGTGATGTCGACCTCGACCACAGTGCTCAGCTGGGCACTGATCTGCAACGACTCGATCATCCGCTTGCCGATCAGCGCCCGGAGCCGAGTCAGTTTTTCGGTCCGTCCGCGCTTGCTGGGTTCGGCGCCCGGTGCGGTGGCCGCCGAATCCGACGTATCGGCGGTCGAGGCGGGCTCCTGCTGCGGGGCCGTGCCGGGCCGGGTCGCTTGCGGTGGCGCGGCTGGCTCAGTCCCAGCCGGCTGGCCGCCGCGGCTGGCTGCTTCGAGAACGTCCTGCTTGCGGATCCGCCCGCCGACTCCGGTGCCGGTGACCGAGGACAGGTCGACCTTGTGTTCGGTGGCCAATTTGCGAACCAACGGCGTGACGTACGCGCCACCCTCGGCGCTGGGGCCGGCTCCTGGCGTCGCGGCGGCGGGCGGTGGCTGTTCCCCTTGACCGGGGCCGGGCTCAGCGGGGACACGCGGGGTCTGCTGCTGGGCACTGCGCTGGGTTCCCGGTTCGGCCTGACCGGCTGGTGATTCGCTTGGTGCTGCCGCGTCTGGTGCCGCGGCAGTTTCCTCGCGGAGGGCCGTTGCCGGTTCGGCCGCCTCGGGTTCGGCCGGTGCCTGAGCATCGGAGGCTGGGGCATCGGGGTCCGCAGTTCCTGAGTGCGGGGTCTCCGAGGGCGGGGTCTCCGAGGAGGGGGTCTCCGAGGACGGGGTCTCCGAGGACGGGGTCTCCGAGGGCGGGGTCTCCGAGGGCTGCGTCGCCCCCGATCCGCCGGCGGTGCCGATCACCGCGAGTTCGGCACCCACCTGAACGGTCTCGTCCTCGTTGACCGTGATCGAAAGCAGGGTCCCGCCGGTCGGTGCCGGGATCTCGGTGTCGACCTTGTCCGTGCTGACCTCCAGCAACGGCTCGTCGGCCTCGACGCTGTCGCCCACCGCTTTGAGCCAGCGGGTGACCGTGCCCTCGGTGACGCTCTCGCCCAACGCGGGCATCGTTACCCGGGTACCGGTGTCGGATCCACCGCCACCGCCGCCGCCACCGTCGGCGGACTGCGGTGGCGGGGCCGGCGTCGCGGGTGGTTGCTCCTGATCCTGTCCGGACATCGCTGCCGGAGCCTGATCAGATCGAGTCGGCTGGGCGTCCTGCGATCCGGCGGTCTCGGATTCAGGCTGGCCCTGTTGGGCTGGCGGCTGCTCTGCTGCCGAGTCGTCAGTTGGTTGCTGGTCCGGCGCCGCGTCCTGGGTTTCGGGCTGCTCGGCCGGTGCGGATTGCGTCTGCGAGGACTGCTCGGCAGCGCCGGACTCACTTCCATCGCCGATGATCGCCAGTTCGGCTCCGACCTGAACGGTCTCGTCCTCGGCGACCATGATCTTCTGCAGGACCCCGCTGGCCGGTGCCGGGATCTCGGTGTCCACCTTGTCGGTGCTGACCTCGAGCAACGGTTCGTCGGCCGAAACCTCGTCACCCTCCTGCTTCAGCCAACGGGTGACCGTGCCTTCGGTGACGCTCTCGCCCAGCTGGGGCATGGTGACGGAGGTCGGCATGGTGGTGATGGCTCCTCTGAGGTTGGGGCGGTGGAGGGTGGACGTCTTGGTCGGTGGGGATGTGGTGCTAACAGGAGAGATCAGCCGTGCACGTGCAGAGGCTTTCCGGCCAGGGCGAGGTGCGCCTCGCCGAGTGCTTCGGATTGCGTCGGGTGCGGATGAATGAGGCTTGCGACCTCGTCGGGCAACGCCTCCCAGTTGTAGATCAACATGGCCTCGGCGATCAGCTCCCCGACCCGGGAGCCGACCATGTGGACCCCCACCACCGGGCCGTCCTTCGCGCGGATCAGCCGTACCGCGCCCTGGGTCTTGAGGATCTGACTCTTACCGTTGCCGCCCAGGTCGTAGGTCAGTGCCTCGATCTCGCCGTACTTCTCCTTGGCTTGTGCCTCGGTCAGCCCGACCGAGGCGACCTCGGGTTCGGAGTAGGTGATCCGCGGGACCCCGGCGTAGTCGAGAGGGACCACCGGCAGACCGGCCAGCCGCTCGGCGACCAGGATGCCCTCGCCGAATCCGACGTGGGCCAGCTGCAGCGTCGGAACCAGGTCGCCGACCGCGGAGATGGTCGGGACCGAGGTCTGGCACAGCTCGTCGACGACCACGAAACCGCGGTCGGTGGTGACTCCGTTCTCCTCGTACCCCAGTCCCTCGGAAACTGGGCCGCGTCCCACGGCCACGAGGAGCAGCTCGGCCTCGATCGTCTTGCCGCTCTCCAGGGAGACGGTCACTCCGTCGTCGGTCGACTCGACACCGGCAAACCGGGTGCCCAGTTCGAACGCGATCTTTCGTCTGCGGAAAGCCCGCTCCAGCAGGTTGGACGAGGACTCGTCCTCCAGCGGTACCAGGTGGGGCAACGCTTCCACGATCGTGACGTCTGCGCCAAAGGACTTCCAGACACTTGCGAACTCGCAACCGATCACGCCGCCACCCAGGATGACGACGGAGGCGGGTACGTGCTCCAGGCGCAGTGCGTGATCGCTGGTGATCACCCGCTTACCGTCGATCTCCAGGCCGGGCAGGGAACGCGCATAACTGCCGGTGGCAAGCAGGACGTGGCGACCCTCGTAGGTCTGATCGCCGACCTGCACGGCGGTGGGGGAGACCAGGCGGCCTTCGCCCTCGACGTAGGTGACCTTGCGGGCCTTGACCAATCCCTGCAGGCCCTTGTACAGCCGGCCGACGACCCCGTCTTTATAGGAGTTGACGCCTGCCATGTCGATTCCGGCGAGGGTGGTCTTGACGCCGAACTGCTCACCCTCGCGCGCGGTGTCGGCGACCTCGGCCGCGTGCAGCAGGGCCTTGGTCGGGATGCAGCCCCGGTGCAGACAGGTCCCGCCGACCTTGTCCCGCTCGATGAGCACCACCGACATGCCGAGCTCTGCTGCTCGGAACGCCGCCGCATACCCACCGGAACCACCTCCGAGGATGACCAGATCCGCTGGGCTCGTGCTCGGCTCACTCACGCGCGTCCTCCACTGTGGTGCTCGACGTCATGTCCGCTGGCCCATCCTGCCACTGTCGGCGCCAGCCGGGCTTGCGCCCTATCGTTGACGGCTCAGCCGGAGATGGGAGGCCTCGTGGCACTGTTTGGCCGCAAGAAACGACCGGGCACGCTGCGGGAGTCCAGCAGCGCCGACACCGCACATCTCGAGGCCTTCGCGGCCTCGCGCCAGGGAGTCGAGGCCTTTGTCGAGCCGCGCACGGCAGTGACCGAGGCGACCGTGGTCCTCGTGGCCGCCGACGGCGAATGGACCCGGCGCCGCATCGATGGTCCCGACGGTGCCCAGAAGCTGGCTCGCAAACTGGCCATCCCGGTCTACGACGCCGCTGTGCTGGGCTACCCGGACCGGATGCGGGAGTGGTCGGCACGGCAGAAGAACAACGGCACACCCTCCGGTTGATCCACGGTCAAGCCAGCTCACACGCGGTCAGTCACGTCTGCCCGCAGGACCC
>JALZIL010000357.1 GCA_030860305.1 Actinomycetota bacterium | reverse complement strand
AGGCCTACAGCGGTAACGGGACCGACCCGGCCGCGCATACCCATCGTGGACCGACGCCGCGAAACGCGGTCATGTTCGGGCCCGCGGGAAGCCTCTACGTCTACTTCAGCTATGGGATGCACTGGTGTGCCAACGTCGTCTGCGGACCTGTTGGTACAGGTGAGGCGGTCCTGCTTCGTGCCGGCCAGATCGTGGAGGGGATCGAGGTGGCCCGCAACCGACGCCCGGCCGCCCGTCGCGACCTCGACCTCGCGCGAGGTCCGGCCCGGCTCACCCAGGCACTCGGCATCACTGGCGCCGACAACGGCGAGACTCTGCTCGACCCGGAATCGACTCTGTTCCTGGCCACAGCTCCCCAGGCCGTTTCGCCCGACATGGTGCGCAGCGGGCCGAGGGTGGGCATTTCGAAGGCTGCCGACCTGCCCTGGCGGTTCTGGTTCGACGAGGAGCCGACAGTCAGTCGCCGGCGCGCAGTCCCACAAGCGGCCTCGTCAAAGTACTGCGGCAACGCAGGATGAGCCCCCGCACGGCGGTCAGACGCGGTCAGACCAGCGTGTCCTCACGACGTGTGTCCGCCGACTCACTGGAGCTGGCAGCCGCACGTCGCGCGCGTAGCCACGCTGCTCCGGCAATGACCAGCAGTAGGGCGGTCAGGGCCGCCACCACGAGCTCGTTGTCACCCAACCAGGCCCGGAAGGCCGCCGAGGCGTCGTGCACGATCCGGCTCACTGCGTTGTCGGCACCGCCACCGCCATCCAGGGCCGGAGTCCAATACACCACGAGGTAGAGCCCCGCCAGCGCGAGGACCGCGCCCGAGACGCGAGTGACCAAGGGTGCCACCGCGCGGACGCGCCGTACGAGCGCATCACCCATCAGTGCAATGGACACAGCGAGCAGCAGCAGCAGAGAGGTGGACCCGATTCCGAACGCGACGAATACCGCAGCGGTGCCGGCGAAGGAATCCGACGCCATCCCGGTCGCGGTGACCGCCAGCAGGGAGCCCATGCCGCAGGCGAGTTGGGTCAATGCATAGGCGGCCCCGAAGGTGACCGAGGGCGCCGGGCCGGGTTTGGTGATCCAGTTGGCCCCAAAGCTCATCCCGAATCGTTTTCCCGAGGCAATGGCGATCCCGATACCGGCAAGCCCGACTCCCACCACGACACCGAACCACGGGACGGCATCGGTGATCGAGCGCAGTCCAGCCGAGACGAGGAGCCCGCCGGCAATGAACGTGAGCGCGAAGCCGAGGCTCACGCCTAGGCCGGTCGCCAAAGCCCGGGACACCCGGGGCGCACCGGCTCGCGTCGCGGTTGCCGTTCCGCTGGCGTTGTATGCGAGAAAGGCTGGCAGCATGGCGAAGCCACAAGGGCTGACCAACGCGAGCATTCCCACGCCATAGGCGACTGCCAGTTGGCTCATGCGTCCTACCATCCTCGTTCGCTACGCGCAGACTTCCCGGGACAAAGCTAGTTGAACATCGGAGATCTGACCAGCTCGGTGCATCCTAAAAGCGTTCGCGGCTGGGCACTTCTCAGTAGATGCTCACGACATCTATGTGAAGTTCAGTCTACTGACATACGTTGTGCCTCCATCCAACCGAGGAGGCACGGATGCCAGGTCTGACCCGGCGCGAATTGCTCTTGCGAACCGCCTATGCCGCACCAGCGGTGGCCCTGTGGCCACTGTTGAGTGCCTGCGGTGACGAGCAGGGTGGCGGATCAGGCGGAAGCGACTCTCTGGACGTGCTGGTCGGATTCGGCACGGGCAACGCACCCAATCAGATCCCCACCCAGGAGGAACTCGCACGGGCCTTCGCTGCATCCGACGGCGGCACGCCCATCTCCTTCCGCCGCATCCCCGACGGCGACGAGGCGCAGCGTCAACTCGGCGTGCTGATCGCCGCCGGCACACCGCCGGACATCATCCTGCCGACCGGCGTTTTCGGCATCTCGCTCTATCTCGATCAGAAGATCTGGCGGGACCTCGCGCCGCTGCTGAGCGACGCGGATGTCGATCTGGACCTGTTCGTCGAGGCCGCGGTGGCCTCCGCCAAGGCCCCCAACTACTACGGGCCGGACTCCGAGGTGATCGTGGGTATCCCGGCGGCGGTGTTCACCCACACGATCGCTTACAACAAGGACCTGTTCGCAGCGGCCGGAATCGATGAGCCACCGGATCAGTGGGACGCGGCCGGATGGGACTACAACGCGCTGCTCGAGATGACCAAGGCACTCACTCTCGACTCGGGTGGCCGCAACGCAGCGGACTCCGGCTTCGACCCCGGGGCGATTGCCCAGTTCGGCCTCGGCCACTGGGACACCGGCTTGATGGCGCTGGGTTACGGCGCTGTGAAGTACGACCCGGAGTCCCGCAAGCTGCTGCTCGACTCGGACGAGAACATCGAGGGGACCCAGTTCGGTGCGGACCTGGCCAACGTGCATCACGTACTGGCCAATGACCAACTCGCGGCCGGAGTCGCCTCTGGAGCCGACGATCCACAGTTGGCGGCGTGGAAGTCCGGGAAGATAGCGGTCATCGACATGTGCGGGTGTGACCTCCAGGCATATGGCGTCGACAACGAGTTCGAGTGGGGTGTCGCCCCGTGGCCCACGGGACCAGAGAAGCTGGTGTCGACCCTGAACCTGGATGTCGGGGCCATCGTGGCCGCCAGCAGCCAGCCCGAGGCCGCCTTCGAGGCCCTGCGGTTCCTGCTCGTCGAGCCGGAGAACGCCCGGCAGCTCTCGACCAAGGGATATGGGGCCATGTCCCCGCTGAAGAGCGAGCAGAGCGCCTTTCTGGATGAGCTGTCCGGCGACTTCCCCGGCATCGACCTGCAGTTGTTCCTGGACGCCTTCCCGTACTCGGTCAACCAGGAGGGCTGGTTCCCCGCCTTTACGGAGGTCGGTGACCTCGGCGGCCAGTTCCTGGATCCGATCGCGCTGGGCCAGGCCTCGGCGGCCGAACAACTGCCGCAGTACCAGCAGGCCGCCCAAGAACTCGTCGACCGGTGGTTCGAGGAGAACGAGCTGCCTTCTTGACCGGCGTGACCGGGCTTGCGACGACTGCCCTGCCGGACAAGAAGGCGCGCCGTAACCGCGCATCGCGCCGAGAGGCGATTGCCGCCTATGGGTTTATCAGTCCCTGGCTGATCGGTTTCGTCTTTCTCACGGCCGGGCCGATGCTGGCCTCGCTGGTGCTGTCCTTCACCGACTACAACCTGCTGGCGCCGGCAGACACCTCGTTCGTCGGGACGGACAACTACGGCGAGGCGCTGTTCGACGACGCCCTGGTGATGCAGTCCCTGCGGGTCACCGCGTATTTCGCCACCCTGGCGGTCGCCCTGGACCTGGTGCTGGGGCTGGCACTGGCCCTGTTGCTCAACACCGGGTTCCGGGCGATCGGGGCCATTCGCACCATCTACTACCTGCCGGCCGCGGTGTCCGGAGTCGCGGTCTCCCTGCTCTGGCTGTGGATATTCCAACCCAGCGGGGGACTGGCCAACGGGCTGCTCGAACTGATCGGCCTGTCGGGTACGAACTGGGTCTACTCGACCACCTGGGTCATTCCCGCCTTCGTCCTGATGAGTCTGTGGGGCGTGGGCCGAAGTGCCTTCATCTATCTCGCCATCCTGCAACGCATCCCGACCAATTTGTACGAGGCAGCCGCCGTTGACGGGGCGGGACCGCTGCGGCGGTTCTTCCGGATCACCGTCCCGCTGGTCACTCCGGCGATCTTCTTGAACCTCGTCCTCGGCCTGATCGGCAACTTCCAGACCTTCACCCAGGCCTTCGTCATCTCCGAGGGCGGGCCGGCCAACGCCAGCCTGTTCTTCACCCTTTATCTGTATCGCAATGCTTTCCGCTACTTCCGGATCGGGTACGCCTCGGCACTGGCCTGGATCATGTTCGCCCTGTTGCTCGTCCTCACCCTGCTGGTCTTCCGGTCGGCCCGCCGGTGGGTGTATTACGAGGCCGGCGGCCCAGGGGAGAAGACCTGATGGCCCGAGCGGTTGATGTCACCGTCGCCGAAGGTGATTCCCTAGGGCCGAGGGCCACCGGCCGCTGGGCTCGCCGGTTCTCTGCCGTGGTGATCGTCGCCGGTGCTGTAGCCGTGCTGTTGCCGCTGGCCTGGATGCTCTCGACCTCCCTGAAGCCCGAGTCGCAGGTCTTCCGGTCTCCGATCGAATGGGTGCCGTCCACGATCCGGTTGGAGAACTATCCCGAGGCGGTCACGCTCATCCCATTCTGGGACTACGCGCTCAACTCGTTGTTCGTCACCGTGCCGGTCGTCATCGGGACGGTGTTGAGCTCGGCCGCGGTGGCCTACGCCTTCGCCAGGATGCGCGCCCCCGGCCTGCGCTGGCTCTTCGTGCTCGTGATCGCCGCGATCATGCTGCCCGGCGAGGTGACCCTTCTCCCGTCGTTCCTGCTATTCAAGGAACTCGGCTGGGTCGGGACCTACCTGCCGCTCACCGTTCCGGCCTGGCTGGGCGGCGGTGCCTTCAACATCTTCCTGCTGCGCCAGTACTTCCTGACCATCCCGCGCGAGCAGGAGGAGTTGGCCAGGGTCGAGGGACACGGCTTCATCTCGATCCTTCTCCGCGTGATCATCCCGCAGTCGTGGCCGGCGGTCTCGGTGGTGGCAGCACTGCAGTTCGTGGACGTCTGGAACGACTTCCTGGGACCGCTGCTATACATCACCGATCAGAGCCGCTACACCCTGCCGCTCGGACTGAACTTCTACAAGGACATCTACAACACCCAGTGGGCCCACCTCATGGCCGCCTCACTGTTGGCCCTGCTTCCGTGCATCGTGGTCTTCTTCTTTGCTCAGCGCGCCTTCACCCAGGGGGTCGTGCTCACCGGTCGCCGTTGACGCGCAGGGCCAGGCCGGTGACGGCGTCGAAGAAGCGAATCCGTGAGCTGTCGACGGCGAGCGTGAGCCTGGACCCGGCGACCGCTTGCGTGCGGGGGTCGACGGCGGCGATCACCGTCGCTGGTCCCGGCCCTAGTGTGAACGCGGCGTCGGACCCATCGTCGTCGCGGACATCGACCTGCTGGGCATCGACGGTGAAATGCAGCAACGAGACCCCACCAGGGTTCTCCGCCTCGTCGACCACGACCTCCGCCGGGGCACCCTGGTCGAAGGCCGCAACGAACTCCGGAACACCAAGATGCTCGGGTCTGATGCCCACCACGACCTTGCCGGCGGGGATGCCTGCGGGCACCGGAATCTCCCACGGTCCGACGCGGGCCAGCGCCTTGTCAGGCTCGGTCTCGACGTCGCCCAGCAGGAGATTCATCGGCGGCGTCCCGATGAACCCTGCGACGAACAGATTCGCCGGAAAGTCGTAGAGCCGCTGCGGGTCATCGAGCTGTTGTAGCCGTCCGCGGCGCAAAACGGCCACCCGATCACCGATCGTGAGTGCCTCAGTCTGGTCATGAGTCACGTAGAAGAAGGTCGCGCCGAGTTCCCGATGCAGTCTGCGGATCTCGGTGCGCAACTGGACGCGGAGCTTGGCGTCGAGGTTCGACAACGGCTCGTCCATCAGAAAGGCGGCTGGCTCCCGGACGATCGCTCGGCCCATCGCAACCCGC
>JALZIL010000113.1 GCA_030860305.1 Actinomycetota bacterium | reverse complement strand
ACCTCCCGGGGGTCGACCACGAGGCCCAGCGCCTGCAACTGCGCCACCACGTCGTCGATCGGCTCTCCGAAGTAGGCAGCACTGTCGACAGGTACGAGCTCGGGCTGCGGGGCAGGCGGTTCGGCAGACGGTTCGGCAGGCGATTCACCGCCGCCCTGCCCTCCACCATCCGGCGGAGCCTGCGACGACACGACGTCGTCCGGAGGCAGCGCGGTTTGACCGTTGTCGTTCTCGCTCTGCACGATGTAGACCGCCAGCAGTCCAAGGGCGATGAGCAGTGCGACCAGGACCAGAACCGCCGCGTACTGCCCGGTTCGTGCCGGCTGCCTCGGTGGCTGCGGTGGCGGCCGCCCGGACGGTGCGTAGGTGGGCGGTCGACTCGGCGGACGGGCCAGCGGCGGGGAGAACGTGGGCATTCGCGCCGTGGGCGGCTTTTCCCCCGCAGCGCCTGCGATTCCGGCGGCCCCGGCAGCCCCGGCAGCTGCTGCGACAGCGGCATCGGACCTGAGCGGCCGGGTGGTCCCCATGCCGGGTCCGGCCGACCCGGCCGCCCGTCCGTGGGTGGGCAGCGACCGTCCTCGAGCGACCGCATGGATCGCGCCGGCGAAGGCGGCCCCATCGGGAAAGCGTTGCCGGGGATCCTTGGACATCGACCGCATGATCAGGTCCCGGATCGGCCCCGGTACGTCGGCCGGCAACGGGGCCGGACGCCGGTTGACGTGCGCCAGCGCCACCGACACGGAGGACTCCCCGTCGAAGGGTCGCCGACCGGCCAGCGCTTCGTAGCCCACGACCCCAAGGGCATAGACGTCTGAGGCCGGCGTGACCTGGCGGCCCATGGCCTGCTCCGGGGAAAGATACTGTGCCGTACCGATGACCATGCCGGTCCCGGTCAGCGGTACGTGGTCGGCTGCTCGCGAGATCCCGAAGTCGGTGATCTTCAAGACCCGGTCGGGGCGCAGGATCAGATTGGCCGGCTTCACGTCGCGGTGCACGACTCCGGCCCGGTGGGCGACGCCCAACCCGGCCGCGGTCTGGCCCAGGATGTCCAGGACCCTCGGCGGAGCCAATCGAGCGTCCTTGGATAGGACAGCGGACAGCGGTTCGCCGTCGACCAACTCCATCACCAGATAGGCGACGTGCTCGCCTTCGGCCATCGCCTCGCCGTAGTCATAGACCTGGGCGATGTTGGCATGTGAGAGCATCGCGGTGTTCCGGGCTTCGGTACGGAACCGGCTGAGAAACGTTGCATCGCCGGTGTATTCGCTGCGCAGGACCTTGACGGCCACCGTGCGCTGCAGAGTCGTGTCCTGCGCCCGCCACACCTCGCCCATGCCACCGGCCGCGATGCGGGAGACCAGCTCGTAGCGGTCGCCGAGCCGCACCCCGGTCTGCAGGCTCACAATTGCCCCGCCTCGTGCGCTGTGTCATGGCGCGCTGCGCGCGCGAGTCGCCTCCGCTCCTCGGAGCCGCCCGGCGGGAAGTATTCGGGTCGGGATGCGGCCAACTGGTCGGCCCCGCCGAGCATCTCCTGCGATGCTCGTCTCCGGTTCACCGTCACGGTGCGCTCCCCAAGGCCGCTTCCATGATGACGCGGCCGATCGGGGCCGACACCTCGCCTCCGGTCGCCTCGCTCTCAGACGATCCGCCGTTGGCGACGAAGACGGCCACGGCGACCTGGGGATCGTCGGCGGGGGCGAATCCGATGAACCAGGTGTGCGGGTTCACCCCTTCGGCGACCTCGGCCGTTCCGGTCTTGCCGGCCACGTCCATGCCGTCGATCCGGGCGGCCCGGCCGCTGCCCTCGGCGACGACGCTGACCATCATGGTGGTCAGATCGTTGGCAACGTCCGCGCTGATCGGCTCGCTGAAGACTTCTGGGTCGGCTTCGTCCAATGTGGACAGATCCGGTCCCTGGATCTCGGAGACCAGGTACGGCGACATCAGCTGGCCGTCGTTAGCGATGCAACTCGCGATCATCGCGGCCTGCATCGGGGTCAGCCGGACGTCGCGCTGCCCGATGCTGCTCTGGCCCAGGGCGGCCTCCGACTCGATGTCACCGACAAGGCTGCCGGCCACCGGCAGGG
>JALZIL010000345.1 GCA_030860305.1 Actinomycetota bacterium | reverse complement strand
GAATCCGGAAGGAACTCGACCGTGGCGGGCATGAGGCCGGCGCGGCCACGATCGCCTTCCACCTCGAACGGCGGCACGGCGCCAGCCCCGCGGTCAGCACGATCTGGCGGATCCTGTCCGCCCGCGGGTTCGTCACCCCGCAGCCGCACAAGCGCCCCAAGAGCAGCTACGTCCGGTTCCAGGCCGCCCAGCCCAACGAACGCTGGCAGCTCGACATCACCCACTGGGCGCTGGCCGACGGCACCGAGGTGGAGGTCCTCAACCAGCTCGACGACCATTCCAGGGTCTGCGTGGGCAGCGACACCCTGACCGTGTTCAAGGCCCGCGACGTCGATCACAGCTTCACCAAAGCCGCCGCCGCCTACGGTGACCCGGCCAGCCTGCTCAGCGACAACGGCGCCGTGTTCACCGGCCGCTACCGAGGCACTGGGCGGGTCGTGCTGGAGCTCACCCTCAACAGCCGCGGCATCGGCTTCCGGCACTCCCGCCCCTACCACCCGCAGACCTGCGGCAAGGTCGAACGCTTCCACCAGACCCTCAAGAAATGGCTCAGCAAGCAGACCCCTGCCCACACCGTGGCCCAGCTGCAGGCCCAGCTCGACACCTTCCGCGGCTACTACAACACCCTCCGCCCGCACCGAGCCCTTGGCCGGCGCACCCCGCAGCAGGCCTACCTCGACCGGCCGAAGGCAGCCCCGACCGGCATCCCCCTCGATGACAGCCACTACCGCATCCGACATGACCGCATCGACAACTGCGGGAAGCTCACCCTGCGCCACAACAGCCGCCTGCACCACCTCGGGATCGGCCGCCGACACGCCGGCACCAACATCCTCATCCTCGTCCACGACCTACACATCCGGGTCCTGACCGCCGACGGCGAACTACTCCGAGAACTCCAACTCGACCCCAGCCAGGACTACCAACCACAGGCCCAACCGTGAACGATGTCCCGAGACACCTGTGCACGATGTCCCGAGACATCACACCGGTGGGCCCCGCGGGGATCGAACCCGCAGCCCGCGGATTAAAAGGTCGCTTAAGGCCGACACGATCAGCGGCCGCTGGGAGGCGCATTCCGCCTGTGACCTGGGGTTATGCGGTTGGCCATCGTTAACCCTGGTTGGCGGTTTATGAACGTCCTGCGGGCAACTGCGGACAGTCCACTGTGGATTGATCGGATGATACGGTCAAGCTCGTCGTCGTGAGCTGCTCACGACCCTCCGCGCGACGAAGACCTTGCCCGGCTTGTTGACCCAGTACTACCGCTGCCTGGTTGGTCATCGTTTGGCTACCTATGAAGCACGTCGCCGACCTGTACCTTCTATTCTCCGCATGGTGGGGCATTGTCGTAGTCACCAGGTGCGTTGATCGAGGCTGCTGGTTCCCAGCGGATAGAGAGCCACCACAGTGCGCCATGCCAGGCGGTGCGTCAGCCTGTACGTCGGGAACTGGGCGACCTCATCGAGCAGCACCTCGAGCGGGATCTCAGCTCGGATCGCCAGCGTCGCCTGGTGGATCCATTCCCCGACCATCGGAGCGACGTCGTTGATCGCGGCCGGCGCCAGGACCGAGGGGGAGGTCGGGGACGCTGTGCACGAGAACCAACGGCGGTCCTTCGCCATGCTCCAGATAGCGCCACCCTTCGCCGTGGGCGACAAGCTCCTGCTCCTGCAGGGTTAGCATCCCCTCACCGAACAGCATCCGCCTACCCTCGAGGGGACTGCGTGACCGGCGCCAGCCAGGAGGATGCCTTGACCACCAACGACGCACCTACGAGCGTTCACTTCGATCCCGCACGAACCGCGCTGCTCGTCATCGACCCGGTCAACGACTTCCTCCACGAGAACGGGGCGGCCTGGGAGATGACCAAATCGACGGTGAAGAAGAACGATGTGGTCGCCAAATTGGCGCGCCTGACTGCTGGCGCTCGTGAGGCCGGTGTCCCCATCCTGTTCGGCCCGATGGCATACACCGAGGAGGACTACGCCGACGAAGGGCTGCAGAGGCGCAGCGGGATCAACCGGCTCATGTTCGAGAACAAGATGTTCCTCGCCGGCTCGTTCGGGGCCGACTT
>JALZIL010000105.1 GCA_030860305.1 Actinomycetota bacterium | reverse complement strand
CCGACGGTGGGTCGTTGTTGGCCTCATCGGTGACCCGCAAGCTGATCGAGGAATTCGCGACGCGGCAACCGAACCGGACGGCGCCGCATCCGCGACTGGACTCCTTGACCGTCCGGGAGCGGGAGATCGTCGGCTGGGTGGCGACCGGTCGCTCCAATGACGAGATCGCCGCCGAGCTGGTGGTGAGCCCGGCGACAGTCCGAACGCACGTCGGGCGTGCGATGAGCAAGCTGGGTGCGCGAGACCGGGCGCAGTTGGTCGTGTTCGCCTACCAGTCGGGTCTTGCTCCGTAGACTGACTAGGCAGTTCGGGCCGTACGGCCTGTCCTGGGGTGTTGGCTTCTCGCACGGAAGTGCGCAGCAACGGAGATCGGTGGTTGGAGGTCCGGTCCGCTGGCCGGCCGGCGGTTTCGTTGCCGGACCTCGGAAGAATTCTTATGATTCTTGGTGAAAGGTGTTGCGGGGTAGCCGGTTACGAGTAGAATCGAACACATGTTCGAAGACGTGGATCTGTTTGAGGACGCCGACGTCGCGCTTCTGAAGCAGATTCTGGACCGCGAACTGTGCGACACCTACGAACAGGAGATCACCGAAGCCGAATACTTGCGCGGACGGATCACCGAACACCGCCAGGCACCCAATCTGGTCTTCGCCCGAGACCTCAGCGACCCCGACCTGAACGCACTGTCCGACGCCGAGGCGATGGAGCGGCTGGTCCAGGTCGAGGCCGGGATCGCCCGCGCGCACTCCCTCCGCGCCCGGCTGGTCGGACTGCTCGCCGCGCACCGGCCAGCATCGGCCGACCGCCCCGACGGTCACCCCAGCGCGGCTGGCCGGCAGACCCGCCAAGCCCGTAAGACCGCGACCTCGTCGGAACCCCTTAGCCAGGGCGGAGCCGAGCCGGATGCAGTGCCCGAGGGGGAGGGTGGCGCCGAGCCGGATGAGGTGCCCGAGGTGCTCGACGTCTCGGAATGGCTGGCGCATGAGTTGCAGATGGCCCACCCCTACTCGTGGACAGCCGCGCAGGATCTGGTCGAGACCTCGCTAGTCCTGACGGGTCGGCTGTCAGCAACGTTGGAACTGCTGCGGGCCGGGCGGATCGACTTCCCGCGGGCCAGGATCATGGCCGACCTCCTCGGCACCTGCGGCCAGGCTGTCGCGCACGCGGTGGAGGCGATGGTGCTGCCCAGAGCACCCGGGCAGACCCCGGGCGGGCTGGCCACCGCCATCCGCCGCGCCCTGACCCGGGTCGATGCCGCCGCCCTACGCCGCCGGCATGCACAGGCACGGAAGACCGCCGACGTCGGGTACTACCCGACCCAGGACGGCATGGCCCGCCTGGTCGCTGACCTCCCCCTCCCGGTCGCCGCAGCCTGCGTGGATGCCATCGCCGGCTACGCCCGCGAACAACAATCGGACGGTGACGGCCGCCCGGTCGGGCAAATCCGCACCGAGATCCTCACCGATCTGATCCTGCGCCCCTGGGACACCACCCGACCCCCGGTCACCGCGGATGTCACCATCCACCTCACCATCCCCACCACCCCCGCCACCGGCACCGATCACGCCGGGCTGAACGAGGACGGGGCCGACGCCGAGGTGGACGGGCAGATCATCACCGCGGCCCACTGCCGCGAACTGCTCAGCCAACTCGAAGCGTCCCGGCTGTTCCTGGCCCTGCACGACCCGCACGGCGGCCTGACCGCCGTCGCCACACCCGCGCAGCTCCGGCGCGCATCCCGCCGCAACCGCCGCACCACCGAGCGCGGGCAGCAACGTACCGGCAGCGCGGGCAGCGCCAACCGGACAGGTCGAATCGGCGCCGCGGACCCTCCAGATGACATCGACGGCGCGGACGGTCCGGGCTTGCGCCTACCGGCACCGAACAGCAGCTACCGGCCCACCTGCCAGCAGGCCCGCCACGTCCGGACCCGGGACCGCACCTGCCGGCACTTCGGCTGCAACCGCAAAGCCACCCACGCCGACCTCGACCACCACACCCCCTGGCCCACCGGCCAGACTTCCGTGTGCAATCTGTGCAGCTACTGCCGCACCCACCACCGCCTGAAGCACCAAGCGCCAGGCTGGACCCGCGGGTTTCAGCCCGACGGGACCCTGACCATCACCACCCCCACCGGAATCACCCGGACCACGCGACCGCCCGGACCGCGACCGCCGGCCGAACCCGAACCCCACTGGCCCGCACCAGCGTTACCGCATCCCGACCCACCGCCACCCGCGACACCCGACAACGACGACCCGCCACCGTTCTGACCCCACAACACAGATCCTTCGGTGCCCACGACGACTCGGTGTCGGCACCGATCGGGTGAACCGCTGCATGTTGCGAACCGGGCCAGCACCGGCAGGCGCTGTCCAACATGTCGGTAGGCAGCTCTGTTGGCGAACCGAGGTCCGGGCGGTCAGACCGGCCGACTTGCGGGCATCATGGCGGCAAGAGCTGTCGGTCGAGCAGCCAGCGTCGCGCGAAAGAGGTGCCCGAGTCAGTGCGTCCCTGGACAACAGGGCCCGCGTGCAGCAGCCGGCGCCGGCAGTTCCTTAGCCAGTGGATCCCATGAGCAGGCTCGCGGACTCCCGCTACGACGTCATTGTCGTTGGAGGGGGCGTGATGGGTAGCGCGGCCGCCTGGCAGCTGGCCCGCCGCGCCACGCGAATCCGACCTACGTCCGCATGGTCCACGCAGCTCTACCCCTGTGGCGCGAGCTCGAAGCCGAGTCAGGCGAGACGCTGCTGGAACTCACCGGCGCGCTGGATCACGGGCCGGAGCAGGAGATCGACGCACTGGTCGCGGCGTACCAGACTTGCGGTGTCGTTCATGAACGACTGGCCCCGGAGGCCGCGGCTGAGCGCTGGCCCGGGCTTCGGTTCGATACCGTCGTACTCACCCAGCCCGATGCGGGACGGATCCGCGCGTCGGCCACCGTCGGTGCGCTGCAACGGTTGGCAGCAGCGCACGGCGCGGACATCCGCCAGGAGTCGAGGGTTGTCGCGATCAAGCGGATCAGCAGCGGCGTGCTCGTCCGTACCGAGGAAGAGCAGTTCACCGCGCCGGCAACCGTCGTCGCCGCCGGCGCATGGGTCCGCGAATTGCTCGCACCACTCGGCATCCCGCTACCCCCGTTGCGAACCACCGAAGAGCAGGCCTTCCACTTCCCACCGGTGCAGGAGTGGTCCAGCGGGAATCCATGGCCCTCGTTCATGCATCGGGGACCGCGCATCCGGTATGGCCTGCAGACGCCCGGGGAGGGCATCAAGCTCGGCGAGCACCATTCAGGACCGGTCTGCGATCCAGAACCCGGGCGACGCAGCTTCGCTATCGACCTGACTGCGCGAGCCCGGATCCGCCGGTACGCCGCCGACTGGCTGCCGGGCGTCATCCCCGAGCCGGTAACCGAGTCGACCTGCCTCTACACGACGACACCGAACGAGGACTTCGTGATCGAACGGTTCGGACCGATCGTCGTGGGCGCCGGGTTCTCCGGTCACGGGTTCAAATTCACTCCGTTGATCGGAGCCCGTCTGGCCGATCTCGCCCTCGCCCGAGGTCAGTGATCGAGCCAGGGTCAGTGATCGACCAGATCCAGCAACTGATGCACCGTCGGGGTGAGCCCGGCATCGCCGCGTGACGTTCCGTCGATCGAGGTGATGGCCGCCGCCCCTCGCACGCTCGAGACCAGCCAGACCGCATCGGCGGCAACAAGGTCCGCCGGAGTGGTCGGGACAGCGGCTGTGGCCCAGCCGGCATGCTCGGCCCGCTCGAACAGCTCGGCCTGGGTCGTCCCGGCGAGGATGCCGCTGTCCAACGAGGGGCTGTGCAGGCAGTGGCCGGAAGCCCAGACCACCGTCGATGTCGGCCCCTCCAGGACCAATCCGTCCGTGGACATGAAGACGACGTCTTGTGCCCCATCGGCTTTGGCCCGGCGAAGCGCCGCCATGTTCACGGCGTACGACACGGACTTCGTCCCGCCCAGCAGCCACGGGGACCGGGCTCGCTCGTCGGAGGCAACACCGAGCGAGAGTAAGCGGACTCCGACGCCCTCACGACGCTGGCGCAGAGTCTCCGGCATCACCGGGGCCAGGGTCGCCAGGCAAGTCGCCGGCCCGGGCAGGCCGTCCAGACCGCGGGTCATGACGAGCTTCAGGACGCCTTCGACCTCCGGCGGCCAGCCGTCGGCGCAGGCCGCTGCCAGCGAGGCCCAGGCCGAACGACTCAGTGCCTCCATTCCGAGCCGCTCCGCCGAGGCCGACATTCGGGACAGATGCGCGGAAAGCGCGCGTACACCGCCGTGGCGCACCAGCAGGGTCTCGAATATCCCGTCACCACGAACCAGACCAAGGTCGAAGGCCGAGACAACCGGCTGGCTCGGGTCGACCAGTTCAGGTACGCCGTCGACGAGGCGGCCCGCCACGAGAGGCGGGTCAGCGGCGTACACGCGGCGACCGTACCGGCTGGTCGGCTCGAGTCTGGCCCCGATGTCAGCTGGTCAGCGGTGCCAGCGCCGCCGGCGGTCCGGTACGGCGCCGATCCGGCGCGCATGTCCGTATAGCGAGAAGGCCATGAACGCCAGCGGCCAGGCCGGCCAGAAGAATGGCGCACCGGTGGCGAAGAAGACCCCGACCAGCACAAAGGCGATTACGGCGACGGTGATCGCGTGCCGGATCAGGCCGGTACGGGCCACCTTCCGGGCCTCCGGCGTGTTCTCCATCAGCCGGCGGCCGCCGTCGGGCAGATCGGCGGTCAGCGGTACCAGGTCGGCCCGGGTGCGCGCGGCGTAGACCGAAGCCAGGCGTTCGTCGGCCTCGTCGAGGCTCAGCATTCCTTGGGCTGCGGCCGCCTGCACGATCCGGGCGACGTACTCGCGCTCGCTGTCAGATGCCCGGATGTCAGCGCGGTTGTCCTCGCGGATGGCCAGATCGGTGCTCATGTCGTTCTCCTCGAACTCTCTTCGGTGTGGCCTCGTGTGCATGCCACCAAGAATCGCCGGTCAGCACTCGGTTGTCGTCAGCGGCGGGGCGCAATCGCGGATACGTCAATCGCCGTACGTCAGCCGAGGACGACCCGCTACCGGCCCGTACGATCGCAGTTCTATGAGTGACGTGACCCTGACCGAGCAGTTGCGCGCCCGCGGGCTGCGGGTCACCTCGGCGCGGGCCCAAGTCCTGGACAGCGTCCAGCAGCTCGAACACTGCACGCCCGAGCAGATCTATCAGCACGTCGGGCAGGACTCGCCGTCGCTGAACATCACGACGGTTTACCGGACGCTGGACCTCCTGGAGGAACTCGGCCTGATCGGGCACACCCATCTCGGCCACGGAGCGCCGGTCTACCACCTCACCGAGGACCAGCATCTGCACGTCGTCTGCCATCGGTGCGAATCGGTCCTCTCAGCCGATTCCAGCGTCCTCACCGATGTGGTTGCCACGATGGAACGCGAACACGGCTTCCGGGTGGACGTCGGCCACGTGACTCTGTCCGGGGAATGCGCAACCTGTCGGGCAGGTTCGCAGTAGACGTGGCAGCAGAAGTTCCGTACCGCTCAGTGCTGCTCGACCTTCCCGGCGCCGTTGCCGGTGAGGACGAGGACGCCGCGGTCGCCAGTCACTACGGCGACCCACTTCGCGAACAGCGCCAATTGGCCGAGGGTGCGGCATGTGTCGACCGGAGCCACCGCGAGATCCTGACCGTCGACGGCGTGGACCGGCTGAGCTGGCTCAACGACCTGACCACCCAAGAAGTCCGGAGTCTGGCCGACGGTCAGGTCACCGAGACTCTTGTGCTGTCGGCCACCGGTCACGTCGAGCACCACGCTCAGGTCACCGA
>JALZIL010000307.1 GCA_030860305.1 Actinomycetota bacterium | reverse complement strand
GGCTTGACTCCGCCGGAGGTGGGCAGGCTGCCGCCGGTCAGCATCTGTCGGACGGCTTCGACGGTGGCGTCGTGGCGGCGCTGCCCGATGGTGCGGGTATCGGCGTCCGCGCCCGAGCCGGCCGGGCTGGCGCCGTCCGGGATCAGTCCGGGCGCGGTGGCAGATTGGAGGTAGGCGCTCAGGGTGGCGTAGCCGACGGCGTCCAGCCGGGCACGCAGGGTGCCGCCGGCTCCGTGCGTGTCGGGGGACAGGCTCAGCGTTCGGCCGCGGTGGGCGTCTGTTTCCTTGTCGAGGATGGGCTGCTCGTCGCGGTCTTGCACGCCTTCGGGGTCGACAATTTCGGCGAGTCGTCGTCCGATCCGGGCCAGGATCGTCGGGTCGAAGGTGGCGGCGGCCTCGATCATGGTCGCCTCGGCTTGCGGCTTGCACGCCACCGGTGTCTGCGCGGGTAGGTCACCGATCGCGGTGACGATGACCTCGGCCTGGGCCAGAGACACCGCCCCGGCTCCCAGCGCTGCAGCGACCGCCGGCAACTCGGTGCGCAGCGCCTTCGCCGTCGAGACGAGTTTCGCCGCTTCGTACGAGGCGATCCGATGCGCCGACCGAAGCCAGGCCCGGGTGGATGAGCAGCCTCGCCGGTTGGCCAGGCCGCGGGCATCGACCTCGGCGATCGCGTCCAGCAGCAGCGCGTCGGCCTGCGCTCGGACCCGCATCGCAGCTGCGACCCGCTGGACGATCTCGGTGTCGGACTGGGCCCACAACCGCTGTCCGCAGGCCTCGGTCAGCACGGCGCCGGCCCGGTCTAGGACCGACGGCCCCGCCGGGGCAAGCAACGAACTCATACCCCGACCCTAAACGCCGGGTCTGACATTTTCGCGACCCAAAGCCGCTGCGGCAGAATCACTTTCAAGAATCTTGTGCCACTTTGATCACACTGGTCCCACTCGAAAGCGTTGTGACACCGAGGAGGACCACCACCTTGATGACAGTGGCCGCCTCGGCAACACCGAGACTCGGCGCGCAGGACCCATCGATCCGCCAGCCGAGTGAGGTAGGACGCGCCGTACCTCGCACTGGCGCCGAATCAACTCGGCCGCAACCGCAGGCCGACGACGCGACTCGACTGATCCGCGACCTGGTCGTTGCTGCGTCCTTCGTTCCGTTCCGTAAACAGCCATCGAAGTCGGCCGTGTCCTACGCGAGCCGTCGCACCATGAGAGCCCTACGATGCCGCGGTGGCTACGCACACCGGTTTCGAGGAGCTCCGCTTGGACACCGACCCAGTCACGCTGCGAGAGATCGTTGACGACCCTCTACCACTGAGGGAGATTCTCGATGTCGTACAACAAGCGCTGGCCGACAGCGCCGACGAGGACCGGGCCGAACGAAGTCGCTTGTACGGCCAGCGAAGTGTCTTGCTTCGACTGCTCGGCGACCTCGACGGCGCACTCACTGCGGGCAGGTTGAGCCTGCGTTACTCCGGCGACGATCCTGAGCTGGTCACCGTCGCCGGAGTCCGGCTGGCGCACGTCCATCAGTGGCGTGGGGAGTATCAGACAGCCGACGGGATCTATGCCCAAGCGTTGGACGGGGCGCCAGGCGGCTACCGCTCGTTCGGGTGTCTGCATGCGGGCAAGAGCCGGTACGAGCAGGGTGATGCCGATACGGCGATCCGGCACTTCGAGAACGCCGTACGACTGCGGTCGGCCGGCCCGGTGGACCTCCTAGCCGCGGCCGATCAAGCACTGACAGCCGCCCGCCGACTCAAGGCCGACACAGACCTGTCAGAGTTATAGCGACAAACTCTGCCACGATGCTGTAAGGTCATCGGCGATGGAGTCAGCAACGGTGCACACGGTCGCCGACACCACCGGATGGTCGGTGCGGATGCTGCACTACCTCGATGCGGCCGGACTGGTCAGCCCGCCGCGCAGTGCCGGTGGCTACCGGCTCTACGGCGAGCACGAGATCGCGCACCTGCGTGAACTGCGCCAACTACTCGCTGATCACGACCTCCGACCAGCCGATCTGCAGGTCGCCTTGAGGCTGCGCAGCGAGCCGGCGCTTCGGCACGCCGTCGACGAATGGCTCGATGTGAGCGCCGCATCCGAGGCGACGGCATCCGAGACGACGGCATCCGAGACGACCGCCGTAACCGAGAACAAGTCAGGTACGGCCGTGGACGGCGCGAGCGACCAGAAATCGCCGCGAGCCACCCACAAGCACCCGACGGGATCCGATCCCTCGACCTCCTGGCTGCGCTTCGAGCAGGACAAGCACTCCCGAGCACTTCTGAGCCACAACAAGACCTAGGAGTACGCATGAACGCCACGACCACGAGCAAGCCGACTACTACAGCCGGTACCGAGCGACGGACCCTCGGCCCGGATGACTACAAGGTCGCCGATCTCTCGCTAGCCACCTTCGGCCGCAACGAGATCCGGCTCGCCGAGAACGAGATGCCTGGTCTGATGTCGCTGCGCGAGGAGTTCGGCCCGAGCCAGCCGCTGGCTGGTGCGCGCATCGCGGGGTCGCTGCACATGACCGTGCAGACGGCCGTGCTGATCGAGACCCTCACCGCGCTCGGCGCCGACGTGCGCTGGGTCAGCTGCAACATCTTCTCGACCCAGGACCACGCCGCGGCCGCGGCCGTCGTCGGGCCCGGCAGCCCCGAGGCGCCGACCGGAACCCCGGTCTTCGCCTGGAAGGGCGAGTCGCTGGACGAGTACTGGTGGTGCACTGACCAACTGTTCAAGTTCGCCGACGGTCAGGGTCCGAACATGGTCCTGGACGACGGTGGCGATGCCACCCTGCTGGTGCATAAGGGTGTCGAGTTCGAAGCGGCCGGCGTCGTCCCGAATCCCGAGACCGCCGAGTCCGAGGAGTACGCGGTCATCCTCAAGCTGCTCACCCGCACCCTGTCCGAGATCCCGGACCGGTGGACCAGGATCGCTGCCGACATCAAGGGCGTCTCCGAGGAGACCACGACCGGCGTCATGCGGCTCTACGAGTTCGCCCGGGCCGACAAGTTGCTCTTCCCCGCGATCAACGTCAACGACTCGGTCACCAAATCCAAGTTCGACAACCTGTACGGCTGCCGTCACTCACTCATCGACGGGATCAACCGCGCTGTGGACGTGATGATCGGCGGCAAGGTCGCCGTCGTGCTCGGCTACGGCGATGTCGGCAAGGGCTGCGCGGAAAGCCTTCGGGGACAAGGCGCTCGGGTGATCGTCACCGAGATCGATCCGATCTGTGCGCTGCAAGCCTCGATGCATGGCTACCAGGTGGCTCGGCTGGAGGACGTCGTGAGCACCGCGGACATCTTCATCACCGCGACCGGCAACAAGGACATCATCACCGCCGAGGACATGGGAAAGATGAAGCACCAGGCGATCGTCGGCAACATCGGCCACTTCGACAACGAGATCGACGTCGTCGGACTGGGCCGTACGCCCGGCATCGTCCGGAACACCATCAAGCCGCAGGTCGACGAGTGGACCCTGCCCGACGGCCACTCGATCATCATGCTGTCCGAGGGCCGGCTGTTGAACCTCGGTAACGCCACCGGTCACCCCAGCTTTGTGATGTCCACCTCGTTCACCAACCAGGTGCTCGCCCAGATCGAGCTGTTCGCCCATGGCGAGCGGTACGAGACCGACAAGCCGCAGGTGTACGTCCTGCCGAAGGCGCTCGACGAGAAGGTGGCCCGGCTGCACCTCGACGCCCTCGGAATCCGGCTGACCGAGCTCTCCAAGGAGCAGGCTGCCTACATCGGCGTCGACGTGGCCGGACCGTACAAGTCCGACCACTACCGCTACTGAGCGACGCGGACATTTCTAGCGGTACAACGGCTGAAGAGGCGGCCGTGTCCGCAACCGGGCGGGTGGAGGCAATCGATCGGATCGCCTCCGCCCGCCGGAACATGCCTCTGGTCGCCGGCATCCCGACTCGCCATCCCGCTCCTGGTCCGCTGTCCGGCCGGCTGATCGCTGCTTGCCTGCATCTGACTCCAGAGACCGTCGTTCTCGTCGAGGCACTGCGCGGCCTCGGTGCACGCCTGCGGCTCTGCGCCGCCAACCCACTGTCCACTCAGGACGGTGTCGCCGCCCACCTAAGCCGAATGCCGGGTGTCGAGGTCGTCCTCGGAACCTCTGATTGGGATGGCTACCGCTGGGCCGTCGACGAGGTCGCCGCGCAGGGTGCCGATCTGGTCATCGACGACGGTGCCGACCTCATCTTGGCTGTCGAGGCCGCCCCAGGTGGTGAGAAGCGCCGACTGTTGGGAGCCTGCGAGAACACCTCCACCGGAGCGCTCAGACTGCAGACGGCTCAAGCGGCCGGTGGTCTCACGGTCCCGGTCTTCGCGATCACGCGAAGCGCTGCCAAACGTCTGTACGACGACCTGCACGGAACCGGTCAGTCCGTCCTGGACGCGCTGCTGCGGACGACGAACCTCTTGCTGGCCGGCCGAGTGGCGGTCGTGGCCGGATACGGCACCTGCGGTCGTGGGATCGCCAGCCGGCTCCGGGCCCTGGGGGCGCGGGTCGTGGTGACCGAGATCTCCCCGCAGGCCGCGCTCGACGCCAGTCTGGATGGACTCGCCGTAGCGCCGATGGTCGAGGCGATCCGAGACGCTGATCTGGTGGTGACCGCCACCGGCAGTCGCGACGTGGTGACCGAGGAGCACGTGACCCAGGCCAAGGACGGCGTGATCCTGGCCAACGCCGGACATTTCGACGTCGAGATCGACGCCGAGTGGCTGCGCAAGTCCGGGCCGAGCAGTCCCATCCGTTCCGGGCTGGAGTCCTACTCGCTGGCCAATGGGCAGAAAGTGTTGCTGGTCGCCGAAGGCCGGGTCGTGAATCTCGCCGCAGCCCAGGGGCACCCTCCGGCAGTCATGGACGTCACCTTTGCCACCATTGCCCTTTGTCTCCTCGAACTCGGCGCTGCCTACACGGCGGCGGCGGAACCCTCTGGGGCACAGCGTTATCC
>JALZIL010000297.1 GCA_030860305.1 Actinomycetota bacterium | reverse complement strand
GGACAGCGAATGCACCGCCAGAACCCCGGCAGGTGAATTCCCGACGACGCTGGGATGCAGGATGCTGACGGGCTGGGCCGACCAGCCAAGTTCGAGGTAGCACTCGTCGGCGACGATGGGCACGGATAGTGCCCTGCCCCAGGCCACCCAGCGTTGCAGCTCGGTCGCGGTCAGCACCGCTCCGTGTGGGTTGGCAGGTGAGTTCAGCCAGACCAGGCTGATCCCGGCTGCGTCCTTCGGTGGGCGCGGCACTCGACGTACCTGCGCTCCGGCCAGCAGTGCACCCACCTCATAGGTGGGGTAGGACAGCTCCGGGATCAGTACCGTCGAGCCGGCCGCGATGCCGAGCATCGTCGGCAGCCACGCCACAGTCTCCTTCGAGCCGATCGTCGGGAGAATCGACTCCGCAACCGCACGGACGCCCAACCGGCGCTGCAGCCACCCCGCGGCAGCGGTATGAAACTCCGCCGTGCCCAGCGCCGTGGGGTAGCCGGGCGCATTCGAGTGTGCGGCCAAGGCGGCGGCGATGAACGGCGGGGTGGGATCGACCGGCGTTCCCATCGACAGGTCGACGAGTCCCTCGGGGTGTTGCTCGGCGCGGTCTCGGGCCGCAGCCAGACTGTCCCAGGGAAAGTCGGGGAGGTTCAGCGACAGGTCAGTGCTCGTTCAACGTCAGTGTTCGTTCACCTGCGGCGGTAGCGCCGCGACCAGCGGATGGTCCTTGTCGATGTCGCCGGTCTTGGCCGCGCCACCTGGCGAACCGAGGTCGTCGAAGAATTCGACGTTGGCGTTGTAGTAGTCCTTCCACTTCTCCGGCACGTCATCCTCGTAGAAGATCGCCTCGACCGGGCACACCGGCTCACAGGCGCCGCAGTCCACACACTCGTCGGGGTGGATGTAGAGCATCCGCTTGCCGGTGTAGATGCAGTCGACCGGGCATTCGTCGATGCATGCTTTGTCGAGAACATCGACACATGGCTCGGCGATGATGTAGGTCACTGTGCTCCCTCCTGCGGGTTGCTGCGGGCTTCCTAGTATTGCCTCCTCCGGGCACAGTTGGGTGGAGGGGGCAGGCATTGCACGGTGAACCTGCCCACGTCAGCATCGGCGTCGACGAGGTGGAGCAGATCGCTGCCCTGGGTTGGCGCGGGCTCGAGGAGGCTCACTTCGGCGCATGCTTGCTGCGTGCGGCTGATGGATTCACCGGCCGCTCCAACTCCGCCCTGGTCATCGGCGTCCCATCGACCGCCGAGGCGGGCTGGGTGGAGGCCATCGAGCGCTGGTACGCCGAGCGCGGCTTGGCACCGATGGTCCAGGTACCGCTGCCCGGCGGTGAGGCCGTGGACGCGGTGCTCGCGGCGGCCGGCTGGAAGACCCACGACCTGGTCCGCTTCCTCACCGGCGACATCGCCGAAGTCCGGACGTCGACCGCCCAATCCTTGGCGCATAGGAGTGAAGGTCCCCCTGTATCAAACCTATTGGCACAAGGCGTCCTTCACTCGAAAGGGACGAGCGTGCTCACGCGGCTGGACACCGAACCCGACGACGCGTGGATGGCCGCCTATCACTATCGTGGCGCCCCGTTGCCCGGGCACGCTCGGGACGTGCTCGTACGGGCGGAGCAGGGCACCGAGCTGAGCTTCGCGTCGCTGCGCGCGCCAGCCCAGGATGGCAAAGCCGAAGCCGTGCTCGCGGTTGCCCGTGGGGCCGTGGCGCAGGGCTGGCTCGGCGTCACTGCGGTGACCGTTGCCCACCAGCACCGTCGCCAGGGCCACGGCACCCGGCTGATGGCGGAGCTGGCCACCTGGGCCGACGGTTGCGGCGCGAAAGCGATCTACCTCCAGGTAGCTGCTGACAACGATCCGGCGCTGCGGCTCTACTCGCGGTTGGGATTCCACCACCACCACGACTACCGGTATCGAATCGGACCGGCACGGGAGGGCAGCTGATCCCTCATCCCGGCGCTCATCCGGGGGCAGCGGTCGATCCGCGTTTCACCAGGTCCGCACGGAAAATCCTGCTCGCCGGCGGGTGGCCGGCGCGAGGCTCGGGCGCGAGTCCGACGACCAGTTCGTCGATGGTCGCCGCGGCCATCGCGCGGATGGGCTGCGCGAGGGTTGTCAGCGGCGGCGACCAGTACGCGGCGAGTGCGATGTCATCGAACCCCACGACAGAGAGGTCGTGAGGGACGTCAAGGCCGCGCCGCGCGGCTTCGCCCATGGCCCCCATTGCCATGAGATCCGATGCGCAGATCACCCCGGTCGGGTGAGCGGTATCGAGTAGCCGGGACATGGCCAGCGCGCCCCCGTCGGCTCCGAAGGGGCCATGCGCGAGTAGCGCCG
>JALZIL010000268.1 GCA_030860305.1 Actinomycetota bacterium | reverse complement strand
ACATCCGGAACATGCCGATCGCCCGGCAGGTGATCAGGCAGCCGGGGAAGGTCGGTTCGTCGAGGATCACCAGAGCATCGAGCGGGTCGCCGTCCTGGCCCAGGGTGTCCTCGATGAACCCGTAGTCGGACGGATAGTGGGTCGCGGTGAACAATCGGCGGTCCAGTTTGATCCGGCCGGTGCGGTGGTCGTACTCGTACTTGTTCCGTACGCCCTTGGGGATCTCGATCGTCACGTCGAAGTTCACGCCTCCTAGTGTGTCCCAAGACTGACCGCGATCATGGAGCTGTGACCGCGCTTCCGGCCAGAAACTGGTCATAGCTCCATGATCGCGGCGGAAATGGAGCATCGAATGAGGAGACCGGTTGCCCGCCAGGCGCGCTGAGATCGCCCGGCCGAGCCGCCCGGGCCGGCCGCTGCTCGTCCTCCTGGCCCTGGTGCTCGTGGCGGCGGCCGGAGTGACCACCGTCGTTCTGGTCAACTCCGGGTCGGACCCGTTGCCGCCGGGACTGCCTGTGGCCGCGGTGGCCGAACCCGTCCTGCCGGATCTGGCTGTGCCGGAGCCCGCCCTCGCCGACGACGCCGGAGACGAACCGGTCCCCGACCCAGCCGCGTTGGCTGCGCTACTCGCGCCGACGCTGGCCGATCCACGGTTGGGTGGGCGACTGCTGGCATCGGTCGTGGATGTCGCCGACGGCGAGGTCCTCTTCGACGCCTCCGGAGACCAGCCCGCCACCCCGGCGTCAAACGCCAAGCTATTGACCGCCTTTGCCGCACTAAGCACCCTCGACCCGGGGGACCGGCTCGCGACCACTGTCGTGGCCGGGTCGACACCGGGTGAGATCGTGCTGGTCGGCGGCGGAGACACCACGCTGTCCCGTACGGCGCCGTCGTTGAGCTACCCCGGGGCGCCCACGGTCGCCGATCTCGCCCAACAGGTGTTGGGAAATGCGGGTACGGAGATCACCGGCATCGCGGTGGACAGTTCGCTCTACACCGGGCCTTCGGTCTCACCGCTCTGGCGGACCGGCGATGCGCCCTCGACCTACGCCGCCCCGATCACCGCCACCATGGTCGACGGTGGCCGGATCGGCTCCGGCTCCCGTTCTCGCAGCGGCACTCCAGACCTCGATGCCGGTGCTGCCCTGGCCGAAGCCCTCGGGCAGCCCGACCTGCCTGTGGTCGCCGGCCCCGCCCCGCCCGAGGCCGCGCTGCTCGCCCGGGTCGAATCCGCCCCGGTCTCCCGGTTGGTCGAGGCCATGCTGGCGCTGTCCGACAACGTCCTGGCCGAATCGCTGGCCCGGCACGTCGCCCTGGCTCGCGGGCAGAGCCCGGACTTCGCGGGCGCCGCGGTCGCCGTTGCGGATGCTGTTGCCGCAGGCGGTCTCGACACCACCGGCCTGACCGTCGTGGACGGAAGTGGCCTGTCGGTCGGCAACGCCGTACCCCCGCGGTTGCTCACCGATCTGCTTCGTGCGGTCGCCGTCGAAGACGGCAATCCCGATCTGGCTCCGATCAGCAGCGGACTGCCGGTGGCCGGGTATGACGGAACCCTGGTCGACCGGTACGAGGCCGGCCGTACGGTCGGCGCTGGTTCGGTACGCGCGAAGTCGGGGACACTGGACGGGGTGAACGCGCTGGCCGGGTACGTTGTGACCGCCCAAGGTCGAGTGCTCGCCTTCGCCCTGATCGCCGACCAGTTGCCGCCGGGCGGCCCGTTGATCGGCGGAGAACCCGTCCTAGATGCCTTCGCCGGAGTGCTGGCTTCCTGCGGCTGCCGCTGACCGCTTCGCCGCCGATCCGAGTGAAGGACGCCTTCTACCAATAGGTTCGTTACCGGCGTCCTTCACTCGGTGGGTCGGGCATGGAGGGCCGGATTCGGCGAGTAGAGATTGCCCCCGCGTACGGTTGACGCATGGTGATGTCCTGGTGAGCGGCACTCCGTCCTTGGTCGACTGGGGCTTGGCCTCGCGCACGGCCCGGCGGCTGGTACGACCAGGTCCCGAGGTCTCGGCTGCCGACGCGGCACAAGCCGTGGAGGAGTTGCTGGAGTTGTCCGACGAGGCCGAGAGCCACGTCCGGGCCCTGACCAGGCTGAGCCCGCTGACCAGCACGATCCCTGCGGTTCGGGTCGTCGACCGCGGCGCCTGGATCGACATCAACGTCGCCGGAATGGACAGCCTGATCACCCCGCTTGCCCAACGGCTGGTCGAGAACCAGGATCACCCGTCGAACGCTTTGACCGTCGCGATCGGTTCGCGGGTCACCGGCGCGCAGGCCGGCGCGGTGCTTGCCTTTGTCGGGTCGCGGGTACTGGGTCAGTACGAGATCTTCGGCAGCGGCGGCGAACTGCTGCTGGTCGCGCCCAACATCGTCGAGGTCGAGCGCAAACTGGGGGTCGACCCCCGCGACTTTCGGCTCTGGGTCTGCCTACACGAGGCCACGCACCGCCTGCAGTTCACCGCCGTCCCGTGGCTGGAGGGCTATCTGAGCGACCAGATCAGCGCCTTTGTCGACGCCACCGACACATCGGCCGAGGCGGTGCGGGAGCAACTCGGCGAACTCGTCCGCAACATCGCCTATGCCGTGCGGGGCAGCGGGTCAGGTGCTGACGACGCGGCCGGCGAAGGGCTGCTTGCGCTGATCAAGAGCCCCGAACAGCGCGCGATCCTGGATCGGATGACCGCACTGATGAGCCTGATCGAGGGCCATGCGGAGTACGTCATGGACGAGGTCGGACCCGACGTCGTGCCGTCGGTCGCCTCGATCCGGAAGCGCTTCAACCAGCGCCGCAAGGGCCGCGGCCGGGTTGACCGGATCCTGCGCCGCCTGCTCGGCCTGGAGGCGAAGATGCTGCAGTACGCCCAGGGCCGGCATTTCGTCAGCGGTGTGGTCGGCGAGGTCGGGATCGACGGGTTCAACGCCGTCTGGGCCGATCCCCAGTCCCTGCCGTCGATGGAGGAACTCCTCGATCCCGCCGCCTGGGTGGCCCGAGTGCACGGCCCGCGGCCAGCGCTCACCTCCTGACCTGACGACCGCCCGTCCACCTCTCGACGCCGACCCCGACCCCACCAGCGCCCGCCATGGCCGGACCACCTGCCGCTGTCGCCGCGATCCGTCGCGCCGTACGGGCGAGCATCACCGAGGTCCGCTTTCCGGTACGCGTGGCCTGCAGTGGTGGGGCCGACTCCCTCGCGCTCGCGGCGGCGGTTTCCTTCGTAGCCCGCCGAGACGGCTACGGACCGGTCTGCGGTCTCACGGTCGACCATGGGCTGCAACCAGATTCAGCCCAGCGCGCGGAGACCACGGCGTCGATCCTGGCGGACATCGGGCTGGAGCCGGTCCACGTCCTGACTGCCGAGGTCGGTACCGAGGGCGGCCCCGAGGCTGCCGCCCGTACGGCGCGGTACGAGGCCCTGAAGGCAGGCGTGTGGCGCCAAGGAGGCTCGGTGGCCCTGGGCCACACACGTGATGACCAGGCCGAAACGGTCCTGCTCGGCCTGGGCCGAGGTTCTGGCCCGCGCTCGATCGCAGGAATGCAGACCTACCAGGGCCTGTGGTGGCGACCGTTCCTCGACGTGCCCAGAGCCACGACTGCAAAGGCGTGCGAGGCACTGGGGCTGCCGGTCTGGGATGACCCGCACAACCATGATCCGGCCTATCGCCGGGTGCGCCTGCGGCACGAGGTGCTGCCGCTGCTCGACGACGTACTCGGCGGCGGGACCTCGGCGGCTCTGGCCCGTACGGGCGCGCTCCTGCGGGCCGACCTCGACGCGTTGGACAACCTGGCCGAGCAATGGCAGACCGAGCACCACGCGACCGGCGAGATCCTGCCGGCAGCCGGGTTGGCCGAGCTACCACCGGCCCTGCGCCAGCGAGTTATTCGGTTGTGGCTAATCCGCGGCGGCGTACCCGATCTGGGTTCGGTGCATCTCGACGAGGTGGGCCGGCTGATCATCGACTGGCACGGGCAAGGCCCGATCGATCTGCCGGGTGGATTCAGCCTCAGCCGGACGTCTGGCACCCTGACCCTGAAAGGCCCGAACCTGCACGGTCGTCGTCCCAGAGATCACAATCCACGGGAGCCCTGAGTGGCCACAGTCGTCATCAGCGGGCAGACCGCCGACGAGATCAGTAGCCGAGCCACCGGTGTGTACGGCGACGACATCGAGACCGTGCTGGTCAGCGAGCAACAGATTGCTGCCCGCGTCGCCGAACTGGCCGACGAGGTGGGCGCCGACTACGCCGACCGGGACGTGCTGCTGGTCGGCGTGCTCAAGGGCGCGGTGCTGTTCATGTCCGACTTCGCGCGAGCGCTGTCCCGCCCGTCGCAGATGGAGTTCATGGCGGTCTCCTCGTACGGCTCGGCGACCAGCTCCTCTGGCGTCGTACGGATCCTGAAGGACCTGGACCGCGACATCTCCGGCCGTGACGTGCTGATCATCGAGGACATCGTCGACTCCGGCCTGACGCTGTCCTGGCTGATCAAGAACCTGGAGTCCCGTCGGCCCGCCTCCCTCGAGGTCTGCGCCCTGCTGCGCAAGCCCGACGCGGTCAAGGTCGACGTACGAGTGCGCTACATCGGGTTCGACATCCCCAACGTGTTCGTCGTCGGGTACGGGCTTGACTACGCCGAGCGCTACCGGGAGCTCTCCTTCATCGGCACCCTGCGTCCCGCGGTGTACGCCGCCCACTGATGCTGCGGCCGGCTCAGATCCTGGCGGTTTCCGCGCAAACCGCCAGGAAGGGGAGCGGCTCCGTACGGGCAGGAACGCGGGAAGCGGCCTGAGCGTTGGGCTGAACACGAGCAGGCAAGGGCTCCCAGCGCTGCGGGGTAGAGTCGTCCACGCGGTAGGAGCCGGGGAATCACTGCGCTGACAGCGTCGGGTCGCCGCGCGCGAGACAGCCTTCGGGCCCACAAGAGCAGGAGGGACGCCGACCCCGATCCACCCTCGGGTTCGGCATCGCGATGGAACGTAAACGACTGATCAGGTCGCCCTGGCTGTGGGTGGGGCTCGCC
>JALZIL010000258.1 GCA_030860305.1 Actinomycetota bacterium | reverse complement strand
CGGACCAGATCGCGTTGGTGAGCTCGGCTGCCTCGATCGCGCGGGCCTGGATTCCGGCGGTGGCGGCAAGCCGGAGGATCTCCTCGCGGACGTCATTGGCCGGCCCGACGACCAGCAGCCGACCGTCGTCGGCTGCGCTCGCCGGCTGGTCCTTGCGTCGCAACGGCACCTGCCAAGCTGAGCACCCGCACCGTCCCTGCGAGGGCAGTCGGCCGGGAATGTGGACAACGGCACAGCCCTGTGGACGCAACCGGCCCCCGGCGCGGCAGCCGCGTACCCGATCTTCGAGTCCTAAGCTCGTCCCGTGGGCCCGGCTGCCGCTTTCTTTGATCTCGACAAGACCATCATCGCCAAGTCGAGCGCCCTGGCATTCGGACGGCCCTTCTTCGACGGCGGCCTGATGAACCGGCGATCGGTGCTGAAATCGACGTACGCGCAACTCGTCTTCATGGTCTCCGGCGCGGACGCCGACCAGATGGAACGGATGCGCAAGCACATCACCGCGATGTGCACCGGCTGGGACGTCGCGCAGGTGAACGACATCGTCCACGAGACGCTGCACGAGATCATGGATCCGCTCGTCTACGAGGAGGCTGCCGAACTCATCGAAGCCCATCGCAGCGAGGGCCGCGAGGTGGTCATCGTCTCCAGCAGTGGAGTGGAGGTCGTCGGTCCGATCGGTGAGCTGGTCGGGGCCGACCACGTCATCGCGACTCGAATGGTCGTTGACGCAGGCAAGTACACCGGCGAGATCGACTACTACGCCTACGGACCGAACAAAGCCGCCGCGATCCTCGACCTGGCCGTCGAGCGCGGCTACGACCTGGTGGACTGCTATGCCTACAGCGACTCCATCACCGATCTACCCATGCTCGAGGTCGTCGGACATCCGACCGCCGTAAATGCCGACCGAGCGCTGCGCAAGATCGCCCTGGATCGCGGCTGGCCGGTGCTGATGTTCACCAAGCCGGTCGCGCTGCGCTCCCGGTTCGGCTCCAACCGGAGCCCGGCGGTGACCGGAGCGGCCATCGGATTCGGGGCGGCCGTAGCGGGAATGGCATGGTACGCAGCCAAACGCAGGGATCGGCCTGCCTGAGTTCCCTCATGTTCGACACATTCGTGACCGTGGCCGCATGGCTGGCCGTCGTCGCGATCGCGGTGTCAGCCGTGCTGTTCGGTCAGGAGGCTCGGACGCCGACCCGGGCCCCCCGGGTCCCCAGCGATCCCCGTACCGCCCGCAACCGTCGGATCGGGACGGCCCTGTCGATCAGCGGTCCGGTCGCCGTCGTCCTACTGGCACTTGCCGTGGCCATCACGACCGAGGCCTGGCTCATCGCGGCGGCTGTCGCCTTTGCCGCTGTGGGGATCGTGTCGCTGGCCGGCCTCGCGCTCGCCCCGCATTGACCCAGCCCTGCCCACGTTATGCGCACAAAGGTCCCGCGCAAGGCCTGATTCTCGCACGTTGTGCGCATAACGTCCGGTCGTTTCTGAGGTTTCTGGACTCGCTCCAACTTTTTGGGAACTCTTGTGCCACAGCCGGACACGGCGTAGAAAGTAGGGGCGGACCGATTCACGGTTACAGAGATTCACGGTTACGTGGACCGCTCCGCGCACGGCACACCGGGTACCCACGCGCGACCGGCCACGAGAGGCACTCCGGAGCGGCACTGCGATGCAGACCAATCCGCGATATGAGGTGCACGCTTGGTAGCCCGGCACACCGTGCCTGACGGCGCCCCGCCTCGGCGGGGCGCCGTTCTTTGTCCGCGATCTTCGTCGGCGCCATCGTTACGTCCGAAGAACAGGACTCGATTGGATGCGGGGCTTCGGACGCAACGCCGCAGGCTAGACGTGGGGGCCGCTAGCGGGCCAGCGCCTCGCAGATGGCCAAGCCCTCCCTGGCGCCCAGGACCACCGCTGCTGCCCACCAGCGCAACCACGCGCCGAGTCCCTCGGGCCTACCGCTGAGGAAGCCGGCCAGCAACGCCTCATAGTCCGCCCGGGTCTCGAGGACGCCTACCTCGGGTACGGACACCGCGTTGCTGTCCAGCCCGCGGGATCGCATGGCCAGCCGGGCCGCGGCCAGGGCCACCACCCGGTCGGCCGACCCGAACGCCGCCAACCCCGCCAACTCGCCGTGAACGACGCCGGCGAGGATGACGCCCGGCGTGCTGGTCGCCTCGGACACCAGTTGGGCCAGCCCGCTGAGTCGTTGGCCGACCTCAGCACGCGCCTGTGGACGACCGAGCTCATCCGGAGAGACCAGATCTGCCGCAGCCAGCGCGTGCAGCCGGGCCAGCACCTGCCCGGGGGCCCGCGGCCAGGTCACGACCATCGGACCGAGTGCTGCATACGCGCGTACGGCTCCGCGTACGACGGGGTCGATGGCCGCCGACGAACGCAGCTCGGACAGCGGGATGTCCACGCCCGACAGTGCCGCCGCGGCCCGGGCCCCACGCAAGGTGGACTCAGCGGCCACCGCCGGGATCTGCCGTCGCAGGACCGGGTGGACGAGCAACCTGTCGATGGCCTGCCGCGCCTGG
>JALZIL010000253.1 GCA_030860305.1 Actinomycetota bacterium | reverse complement strand
CCCCGGAGATCCGCTCGTGGGCGATCCGAGCCCGCCGGCGACGACGGAGCCGACCGAATCCACGGAGCCGACCGAAACGACCGAGCCGACTGGGCCGACCACAACGCCGGGTGCGGACGATCCGACTGATTCCTCATCGACCACAGACCCGCCTACCAGCCCGGTGCCAACGCCGACGCCATAACCCCTACGCCGCGGCGAGCGGATCGTGTGCCCACGTTGACCCATCAGGCCGATGACCTGGGCCGCGGTCACGAAATAGTGGGTATCGGCACACTCGTGAGCGGGAATGAAACGGGCCGGCTGAGCGATGTTCATAGTGCGATGAACGTTCCGAACCTCACTCAGATGCCCCAACTCCTCCGCCCCAGTCCCGCTGAGCCGCCACGTGACCAGCCGATCACGGTGACCGTCGCCCGCACTGTGCTGCCGGACAACCAGCAGGCCTTCGAGGACTGGGCGGGCGGCATTCAGGCGCGGATGTCGGATTACCCCGGTCACCTCGGCTCGACGATGCTCAGCCCCGGACCGGGAGAGGACGAGTACCACATCGTTTACCGCTTCGCCGACGCGCAGACCCTGCACGACTGGGAGGGCTCGGAGGAACGCGCCCAGTGGTTGGCCAAGCTGGAGGAAATGGTCGAGAGCGAGCGCATCGCCCATGTCACCGGTCTGGAAACCTGGTTCAGCCTTCCCGACCGCGCAGACCAAGGACCGCCGCGCTGGAAGATGGTCGCGGTCACGAGCACGGTCATCTTTGCCCTGCAGTTACCGATCCAAGCCTACCTACTCTCCGTCCTGCTCGACTGGCCGCTCGTCCTACGGGCCGCAATCATGTCGGTGGCGATGACCCTGCTCTTGACCTACATCGTCATGCCGCGAGTCACCAGGCTCCTGCGGCGCTGGCTCTACCCGAATGCCGACCAAGCCGCGATCACCACGGCCGACGCGGGCGATGACCGCGCCGCGTCTGCTGACTCAACACAGAAGTCGGTCGTGCGCTTCTGGGAACAGGTCGGCCAAGCGCAGCCGGGGCGAGCCGCCGCGCGGGACCGGACTCTGGCCGGCCTCGAGGTTCTGGCCTCACCCTCGCGCTGACCAGGGTCGTTGCCTGCATCCCGGCGGTTCGCTACCCAACCGGCCCTGCGCGCGGATCATGGCCGGCGCAGCCGCAGGCCACGCGGGGTCACCGCGAAGCCGGCCCCCTCCAGGGCCCGGGTCATCGGCGAGTCCTCTATCGCGGGGGCACCGTCGCTGCGCTGTACGGTCAGCCGGCCCAGTGCTCCTCGCTTCGCCCCGTTGGCCAGTGCGGTCGCTGCTTCGGCCAGCGTGTCCGGATCATCGGTGAAGGTGAGCAGGGATCGGCCGCCACGTTCGACGTAGAGCACCAGCGCACCGGCCACCAGCACCACCACCCCACCGGCCTTGCGGCCCGGGCGATGCCCACCCTCTCGCGCCGGCCAGGGTAAGGCCGCACCGTACGGATTGGCCGGATCTGCTGCTGCCAGCAGCACCGCACCGGAGCCCTTGCCGTCACTGGGGCCGGTGATCCCCCGAAGGCGGTCGACCGCGCCGATCGAGCCGAACTGTGCGGCTCCGAGCGACTCGATGAAGTACCCACGTCGCAGCCGACCACTTTCCTCCATCGCGCGCAGGACCGGATAGAGCGTGGCGAAAGCGCCCGGCATCTCGTCCACACCCGAGGCGCTGCGAGTCAACACCCCATGGCGTTCGACCAGACTCTCGGCCCGTGCGTGAACCCGGCGGGTGGGGTCCGGGTCCCGCTCGGGGACCGTCGACCAGCGACCGCCGACCTGCGGCGGCCCGGACCGTGACGGCATCCGGGCTCGACCGGGACGGGCACCACGGCCGTACCGGGGCTTGACTCGGTTCGCTTGCCGGTGGGTGCCGCGTCCGGCCAAGGTTGTCCGAAGTGGCGTCAACGTGTCGTTGGTCAGTACACCGGCCCAGACGAGATCCCAGAGTGCGGTCACCACCTCGACGTCGTCGGTGCTGCCCACGGCCGTGACCAGGTCACGGAAGAACATCGCCCGACCGTCGCCGAGTGCGCTCAGCACGGCGAGTGCCAGATCGGAGTCGACGGGTAGAGCCTCAGGAAGCAGGAGGGGCGCCAGATCGGCCGGAACCAGAGTGAGCCAGCCATCCGAGCCCGGCAGCCCACCGGCACCGGTCCACAGCACCTCACCCGCACTGGTGAGCTCGTCCAGCATCGAGGGCTGGTAGTCGCGCACCCGCGCCGGGAGAACCAGGGTCTCCAGCGCCGATGCCGGGACGAGCGCCCCAGCGAGTTGCTCCACAACGGTGAGCACACCGTCCACACCGGACAGCCGCGGGCCGACACCCTGCCAGATCGGCAGGAATCGCCCGAACGTCTGCGGCTCGACCGGCTCGACTTCCTTGCGCAGGGCGGCCAACGAGCGCCGGCGGATCATCCGCAGGACGTCGGTGTCGCACCATTCCAGCCCTGTTCCTTGCGGCCGGAACTCGCCACTGGTGATCCGGCCGCTGCCCGACAGCCGGCTCAGCGTCGCGTTGACTACGGCGACCCCCAGCCCAAGACGCCCGGCGCAGTCCTCGGCATGGAACGGCCCGTGCGTACGAGCGAAGCGGCCGACGAGATCACCGACCGGGTCGGCTACGGGCTCGGTGAAGACCTCGGGTACACCGACCGGCAGCGCCACACCCAGTGCGTCGCGCAGTCGCCCGGCATCCTCGATCGCCGCGAAGCGGTCCTCACCGGCTATCCGGACCGGCAGGATTCGGCGCGCCGCGACCAGTTCTTCCAACCAAGCATCCGCGATCCCGCGAGCGGCGGCCTCGTCACTGCGCAGATCACCGACCAGCCGGAAGAGATCAGCAGCGCCGTCCAGGTCCCGCGGATGCCGGTCGGGTGGTAGCCGCTGCACTTCGTTCTCGACCTCCAACAGCGAGGTCAGGTCGAGCAGTTCACGGAGCTCGGCTTGACCGAGCAGTTCGGCCAGCAGCGTGTTGTCCAATGCCAACGCCTGGGCCCGTCGCTCGGCCAGCGGTGCGTCGCCGTCGTAGATGAAGGCGCCGACGTAGCCGAACAGCAACGACTGCGCGAACGGCGAAGCGCTCTCCGTCTCCACGTCGACAACCCGGATCCGACGCGATGTGATGTCCCGCATCAAGGTGACCAGGCCGGCCACGTCGTACACGTCCTGAAGGCATTCGCGTACGGTCTCGAGCACGATCGGAAACGATCCGTAATCACTTGCCACCCCGAGCAATTGGGCGGCGCGTTGGCGTTGCTGCCAGAGCGGGGTGCGGCGTCGCGGGTCACGGCGGGGTAGCAGCAGCGCCCGGGCGGCGCACTCGCGGAATCGGGAGGCGAACAGCGCCGACCCTCCGACCTCGGCGGTGACCGCCGCCTCCACGTCATCCGGGTCGAGCAGGATCAACGTGGCCGATGGCGCTTCCCCGGTCGTGTCCGGCAGTCGCAACACGATCCCGTCGTCGGAGTGCATGGCCACGACGTCGGTACCCAGTTGCTCGCGCAACCGAGCGGTCAGGACGAGGGCCCACGGGGCATTGACCGGCGCCCCGAACGGGGAGTGCACGACCAGTCGCCAGTCGCCGAGTTCGTCGCGGAAGCGCTCGACCACCAACGTTGCATCATCGGGGAGGTGGCCCGTCGCCTCGGTCTGGTCGCGGAGGTAGGCGAGCAGGTTGTCGGTCGCCCAGGCATCCAGCCCGGCCTCGCCCAGCCGGCCGCGGGCCCGGTCCTGTGCGCCGTCGCGCTGGTTGCCGACCTCGCGGAGAAACGCCCCGACGGCGCGGCCGAGCTCCAGCGGACGTCCGGGTGCGTCCCCGTGCCAGAACGGCATCTTCCCCGGCTGCCCCGGTGCGGGACTGACCAGGACCCGATCGTGGGTGATGTCCTCGATCCGCCATGAAGAGGAGCCAAGCAGGAACACGTCGCCGTTGCGGGACTCGTAGACCATCTCCTCGTCGAGTTCACCGACCCGGCGGCCCACCATCCCTGGTTCACCGACCAAAAACACGCCGAACATCCCGCGGTCGGGGATCGTGCCGCCGCTGGTCACCGCCAGTCGCTGCGCCCCAGCCCGGGCGGTGATCTTGTCGGTGACCCGGTCCCAGGTGACCCGCGGGCGGAGTTCGGCGAAGGCGTCGGAGGGATACCTGCCGGCGAGCATGTCCAGAACTGCGTGCAGCGCCGATTCCGGCAGCCCGGCGTATGGCGCAGCCCGCCGTACGAGGGCTCCGATCTCGTCGACAGTCAGCGGGCCGAGCGCCACCATCGCGACGATCTGCTGGGCCAGCACGTCCAACGGGTTACGCAGATACCGCAGCGATTCGATCTGGCCGACCTGCATCCGTTCGGCCACGACCGCCGTCTGGAGCAGGTCGCCGCGGAACTTCGGGAACAGCACGCCGCTGCTCACCGCCCCCACCTGGTGCCCGGCCCGCCCGACCCGCTGCAGCCCCGACGCGACCGTGGGCGGAGACTCCACTTGGA
>JALZIL010000091.1 GCA_030860305.1 Actinomycetota bacterium | reverse complement strand
GAGATCGAACGGCTGATGCGTGAGGCGCCATTCCTGCTGATCGGTGAAGGCACGAGCGAGATACAGAAGATGATCATCAGCCGCGGACTGCTCAGGGAGTACCGCAAGGCGACCTAGCTCAAAGCTGGCTTGCGGTCAGTCAGTGCTGGCCGCGGTTGACAATCCACTCCTGTGGTTGCCCCGTAATCTCAGCCACCAGTTCGAAGTCCGAGTCATAGTGCAGCACAATCAGATCCCGTGTCTCGGCGATCGCGGCGACGAGGGACAGGGCCCGGTGTCGCGCAAGCGTAGTGGTCCCCAGAATTGTGGGCGCCTGCTCAGCGATCTCTCGGTCTACATCGACAGATGTCTTAGCCCTGGTATGAGGAAATGTTACGGCGTGCGGACGTACCGAAGGTACGGACGTCCACAGTCAAGCTTCCGGTACGCCGAAACGGGCGTACGCGCGCCGCAACGGCCTTGGGGCCCACCAGTTCCAGTCGCCGAGCAACGTCATCGTGGCCGGCACGAGCAGGCAGCGGATGAGGGTGGCATCGATCGCAACGGCGACGGCGAGGGCTACACCGGTCTGCTTGATGATGATCAACTGTCCAGCGACGAAACCAGCGAAGACGAGGACGACGATCAGGCCGGCCGAGGTGATGATCCGCCCGGAGCGCTGCAGGCCGGCGACGACCGCTTCGTTGTTGGACATTCCACCATCGCGGAACTCCTTGATCCGGCTCAACAGGAAGACCTCGTAGTCCATCGCCAGCCCGAACCCGAAGGCCAGCACCAACAGCGGGATGGTCGTCTCGATGCCTCCGGTCGGCGTGAAGCCCAACAGATCGCTGAGGTTGCCGTACTGGAAGACCCAGACCAGCACGCCGAAGGAGGCGCCCAGAGAGACCACGTTCATGAACAACGCCTTGAGCGGCACCAGGATCGAGCCGGTCATCAGGAAGAGCAACAAGAAGGTTGCAAAGACCACGACGGCAATGGCCAGCGGCGCTCGGTCGGTGATCGCGTCGACGAAGTCGACCAACCCGGCGCTCTGACCGGTGACCCAGGTCTGGTAGCCGGGCGGGTCGGCTCGTACGGCCGCTACCAGAGCCAGGGCTTCGGGGCTGGCCGGATCTCCGTCGGCCGGATAGGCCGACAGCACGCTGTAGTCCTGACCGACAGCAGCCGGAGGTGGCACCGTGAGTGAGCTGTCCATCGCCCTGACCCGCTCGGCCAGCTCGGTCATCTGCTCGGGACTTGCCCGGCCGACGATCTGCACGGCCGGGAAGCCGGCCGTGGGGTACTTGGCGGTCAGGGTGTCGAAGAACTGTCGCTGCGGTGCAGACTCGGGCAACAGTGCGACCCCGGAGTTGCGCAGCTGAAGATCCGAGACCGGGGCGGCGAGCAGCGCCAGGACAGCGAGCACCGCGACCACCACCAGGACCGGACGGCGTTGGGTGCCTCGACCCAGTCGGGAGAACAGACCTTCGGCTGGCGCGACGTCGCCGAGTCGACGCAGCGCCGACCGCAGGCCCGGAATCCGATGCAGCAGCCCCGGCCGGACCAGCCGCAGGCCGGCCAGCGCCAGGAGGGCAGGCACCAGGGACAGCGCGACGAGCATGGCAACCAGCACGATGCTCATCCCGGCGGCCCCGACCGCGCGCAGGAAGTCAGCAGTGAACAGCAGCAGACCGGACAGGCTGATTCCGACGGTGACGGCCGAGAAGACGACGGTACGACCGGCGCTGGCCATCGTCGCGGCGAGCGCCGTACGAACCCGATCCTCCGTGGCGGTTTCGGCGGAAACCGCCAGGGATTCTGGGCTTGGCCGGCGTTGCGCCTCGGATTCGAGCTTGCGTAGTTCCTCCCTGAAGCGGGAGACGATCAGCAGGCCGTAGTCGATGCACAGACCCAGCCCGAGGACGGTGACAACATTGACCACGCTGGCATCGAGATCGATGAGGTAGGAAAAGCCAAGCAGCAGAAGCAGGCTGACCGCGATCGAGGCGATAGCACCGATGATCGGCAGCCCAGCGGCCAGGAAGCCGCCGAAGACGAGGATCATCACCAACAGGCTCACCGGCAGGGCGATTCCCTCACCGGTGGCCAGGTCAGCCGAGACCTGGTCAGTGATCGCGGTGACCAGCGGCTGAGTGCCGCCGACGAGTGTTCGAGCACCCTGGACCGATGCGGTGATGTCTGCGGCCGCCTGGTCGAGGCGGTCCTGTACTGCTGCCAACGCGACGTCGTAGTCGGCTTCGGGCAGTTCTGGTTCGAGGTCGACGACGACCAGCAGGCCGTTGCCGTCTTCGGCAATCAGGCCAGGTGCGGCCGGGCCATCGAGCCCGCCTGGGACGGCGAACGGGTCGAGGACCCGAAGCACCCCGTCGATGCCGGCCAGGTCTTCGCGAGCCGAGCTGATCGGGCCGACCAGGCCGGGGTCGGTGGCCGGAATGCCGTCGGTGAGCAGCGTCAGTCCGCCGCCGGTCTCGGCATTGTCCTGCAGGATGTCCTGCCCGTCCCGAGCCTCTCCCGGCACGGTCGGGTCACCGGAGCTCAGCCGCGGGAACAGCCCTTCGCCGAATCCGCCGAGCGCTGCGGTGATGCCCAGGACGGCCAGGAAGAGCCAGGCAACGACAAAAGGGAGCGGGTGGCGGGCTACCGCGCGCCCCAGACCGGCGAGCACGCCGGCAATACTTCAGGGAAGCTGTCCTCAGCTCGGAGCGGGGTGAGCGGCGCTGCTGGATGGCGTCGGTGGGGGACAGGCGCGCCTCACGCAGCGAGGCTGGCGTGCATCTCCCAGACCAGAATCTCCGTGAGCGGTCTGGCGGAGCCCCACCGATGAGCGGCTGGGGTCAAGTCAGGCTCGACGGCAGTGATCC
>JALZIL010000241.1 GCA_030860305.1 Actinomycetota bacterium | reverse complement strand
GGTCGACCCTGCGCAATGGCACGGGCCGCAGTTGCCGTACCGGGAGCGTCACCAGCAATGGGAAGCGGCCCGGATCGAGTGGCTGGACTCCTACGGCTATGACGTGTTCGACCTCAACGACGCCGAGGTCGCCCATCGTCACGGACTGGGGGCGTCCTCGTGAGGCGCTGGGACAAGCCGATGGCGGTCGAGGCCGGGCAGGCCGGCGAGTTGGCGCTCACCCCCGTCCGCGGCATCGCGCATCGACCGACCGCCCGACACCGACGACGACCCGTTCGACCCGGCCTGAGTCGGCTGCGCCCGCGATTGGTTGTAATGCCGAGTACCGTCCCCGCCCATGAGGGCAGAGGATGCCGTGGCGCGGTTGCGCGAGCTCATCGAGCAGGCGAAGACCGAGCCGGTGCGGCGTGCGTCCACCGAACATGAGGCTTGGAAGGCGAGAGCTCTCGCCTAGGGGGTTGGCGAGTGCAGGCGCAGGAACTCAAGGTGTCGCTCGTACTGGTCGAGGACGTCGTCGATGAGCTGGGTGTATGTGTAACCCATGATGTCGTAGCCCTGACCGCCCTCTTGCAGGTGGACCTCCAGTCCCCAGTAGTGCGATCGACCGTGGGCTTCGCGAGAGCCACGGATGGGCACGCTCATCTCCCGCGGCGAGACCTGGTAGCGGAACGGCTCGGTATCACCGAGGGTGGCGACCAGCTCCACCTGCCGGGCGCTGCCGTCGGCGTCACTGTCGTCCTGAATCGAGGCGTCGACCCCCTGCTCGCCCAACTCGAGCGCGACCGCTTCGAGCGCCGGCCGCGCGGTGTCGGTGGCATACTCGTCGACCCGTGCCCGGTCGGGGAAATCCATCGCCCGACCGAGGCGTTGCCTCCATTGCTGCTCGTGGTGTGACCCCCCGGGCGCACTCGAGCGTCCGGACAGCGCGGTATGCAGGCTCGGCTGCCGGCTCTCGGCCCGGTAGCCCTCGACCAACAGGGCTTTGTATAGACCGATCATGACGAGGACCATGACGAACGCGAACGGCAACCCCATTATGATGGTCGCGTTCTGCAAGGCCGTGATGCCGCCGACGCTCAGCATCGCGATGGTCAGCAGGCCGGTCGCGACCGCCCAGAAGATTCGTACTCCCGCGGTGCCGTCGTCCTGGGCAGTTCGCAGGTGCGAGCTGAGGTTGGCCATCACCAGGGCGCCGGAGTCCGCCGACGTGACGTAGAACAGAATGCCGACGAAGGTGGCGATCGATGCGATGAACGTGAAGCCTGGGTAGTCCATCAGCAGGGTGTAGAAGCCTTGCTCCGGGGTGTTCATCGCGAGCCGGCCGAAGTCGGCGTCGCCGCTGCGGACTTGGTCGATGGCGCTGTTGCCGAAGATCGACACCCACATCAGCACGTAGCTGAATGGGATGATCATGGTCCCGGTAACGAACTGCCGGATCGTGCGGCCGCGGGAGATTCGGGCTAAGAACAGTCCGACGAATGACGCCCAGGCGATCCACCAGGCCCAGAAGAACAGCGTCCAGCCGTTGAGCCAGGCGGTCGGGCGGTCGAAGGCGAACGTCTGCAGCGTGAGACCGCCGAAGTTGCTGATGTAGTCACCAGTGTTCAGCACCAGTCCGTTCAGGAGGAACACGGTCTTGCCGGTGACAAGGATCCAAGCGGCCAGACCGATGGCTAGCAGCACATTGAGCTGCGACAGTCGCTTGATCCCCTTGTCGAGACCGGTCACCGCCGATACGGTCGCCATCAGCACGGCCACCACGACGAGTCCGATCTGGGCGGCCAGCCCCTCCGGGATGTCGAACAGCGCCTCGAGGCCAAAGTTCAGCTGGACGACACCGATCCCCAGCGACGTGGCGACTCCGAAAATCGTGCCCAGCACAGCAGCGATGTCGACGCCGTGTCCCAGCGGCCCGTTGACCCGTTTGCCGAAGATCGGGTAGAGGGAGGAGCGGATGGCCAGCGGCAGGTTCATCCGGTACGCGAAGTAGGCAAGGGCTATGCCCATCAACGAGTACATCGCCCACCCGCTGACGCCGTAATGGAACAGCGTCCACACCGTCGCGTCCCGGGCCGCGTCGACGGTCTCGCCCCGACCCGTCGGTGGAGCGAGGTACTGCGTGACCGGTTCGGCGACGGCGAAGAACATGATGTCGGTGCCGATGCCGGCGGCGAAGAGCATGGCCGCCCAGGAGAACGTGGAGAACTCCGGCTGGGAATGCTCCGGGCCGAGCTTGACCTTCCCGTAGCGGGACAGTCCGAGGAAGACGACGAAGACGAGAACGACGGTGGCGAACAGAATGTAGAACCAGCCGAACCACTCCGAAACTGAGCCCACCAGCTCGCCGATGGCCTGGGACGCGGACTTGGGGGTGACCATGGCCCAGATGGCGACAGCCAGCACGCCGATTCCCGCGCCGTAGAAGACGACGGGCTTGATCCGTGCCGGCGGCTCCGAGCGAGAAGAGGTCTCGGACTGAATCGTGGATTGGCTCATCTCGCGCTCCTGTCTCGGACGGTGGGTACGACGATCATGCTGCCCGGAGCCACGTCTGAGAAGGGGATGCGTCGAGGACCCCCTGTTCGCCGTGGTACCGCGCCGACCTCGCTCGGGCGATCACCGCGACCTGGGCAGGTCGGAACACCCGCCGCCCGTCCGGCGTCCGCTCGTACGGCAGGAATCCGCGCCGGGCGAGCTGCGACACTCGCGGGCCGGTTACGCCGAGCACCTCGGCGACCTTTGGTGGTCGTCAGCCACGTCGGGTCACCCGGCCTCCATCGCTCAAGCGACCGCCGCTCCACGTCCGCCCGCAGTAGACCCGCCTTGGCCCACTTCGCCACCGGGGTCAGCCGACCCTCCCTGACCAGCTCGGCGACCCGCGCCGTTGACACGCCGAGCAGGTCGGCCGCTTGCGCCTGGGTCAGCCGGTAGGCCGGGCGCCGGTCGAGGTCCGGCATCGGCTCAGAGTAGAGCCACCGCCGTCATCGACGCTTTGGCCGAATCGCCGACGTGCCCCGATCCGCTCGACGCGGCGGACGGGGCGCTCGTCAGGCGTGTCCGACGACCTCGCGGACCTCCACGCTTTCGAGCGTCACGGTCTCAGGAACCGTTGCCGGGATCATCTCGCTCGCCCTGGTCGCGGCATCCTCGGACTCGAACACGACCATCGAGACCCCCGTGTTGTCCTTGCTGGTGTCGGTCCAGTACCCGGCCACGAACCCCGGGGCCTGCGACACCTGCGGTATGACCTTGTCGTGCAGCGCGGCTTTGGCTGCCTCTCGGTCGTGAAGGGTTACCTTGACAACCACTGCGTGCATGGTGCCTCCCTGTCTCTGGTTGGTCAGCAACGTCCCATGCGAGGCTGGTCAGCGCAAACCACGAACCCTCAAGTGCTGAGCGCTACGACTGCTCAGCGACCCGCGCGACCGACACGCCGAGCAGGTCGGCCGCTTGCGCCTGGGTCAGCCGGTAGGCGGGGCACCAGTCGAGGTCCGGCATGGGGGCACAGTAGAGCCAGAACAACTTGTGGTGAGGGC
>JALZIL010000236.1 GCA_030860305.1 Actinomycetota bacterium | reverse complement strand
GAGGCCGAGGTGGTGTGCTGCGCGCGGGTGCCCGGGCCGGGCAGTCAGCGGATGCAGGAGGTCCGCACCATCTCGACGATGACCTCCGAGCTGCTGGCGCTGGGTGACTGGCTGGCCGGGCTCGGGGTGACTCGGGTGGTGATGGAGGCGACCAGCGACTACTGGCGGGCGCCGTTCTATCTGCTGGAGGACCGCTTCGAGACCTGGCTGGTCAACGCTCACGACGTCAAGCACTTGCCGGGCCGGCCCAAGACCGACCGGCCGGATGCGGTGTGGCTGTGCAAGGTCGCTGAGCGGCAGATGCTGCGACCTAGCTTTGTGCCGCCGCCGGCGATCCGGGAGCTGCGCGATCTGACCCGCTACCGGGTCGATCTGCTCGCCGTGCGCACCGCCGAGAAGCAGCGGGTGGAGAAGTTGCTTGAGTGGAGTCGGCCTGGGGCGCGGTGTCCTGATTGCTCGGGATCCGTTTCCCCAGGCCGACTCCACTGGAGGACCTTCTCCAGCCGCTGGATCACCCGGGTGCGCTCCTCGACCAGGGGTGCGGCGGTGCCAGGTGAGATCGCGCAGCTCGCGGATGGGCGGCGGTGGGACGAAGCTCGGGCGGACCAGCCCGTGCTCGACCGTCTGGGCGATCCACGCCGAATCACCCACGTCGGTCTTGCGGCCGGGGACGTTGTGCAGGTGCTCGGCGTTGAGCAGCCAGACGGGCCTTGCCCCCTGATCTTGGACACGCGTGGGGTGTCTACGCCGCGGTCGGCAGCGTAGCCGGGGCCTGGCGGGCCTCGTAGTTGTTCGGGCTGATCTGGCCGCAGGCGGAGTGCCGGCGGCGCGTGTTGTAGCGGGTGGCCCAGGCGAACACCGCCCGGCGGGCCTCGGTCGGCGTGCTCCAGCTGGCCGCGCCGGCCAACGTCTCGCGCTTGAGGGTGGCGTTGAACGACTCGGCCAGCGCGTTGTCCGCACTCGAGCCGACCGCGCCCATCGAGCGGATCACCCCGAGCCGCTCACAGAGCGCGGCGTAGGCCCGGGACGTGTACTGCGCGCCGTGGTCGCCGTGGAAGATCGCCCCGGCCAGGTCGCCGCGGGTGGCGGCGGCCGCGAGCAGCGCGTCTTGGACCAAGTCGGTGCGCATGTGGTCGGCGATCGACCAGCCGACCAGCCGGCGGGAGAAGCAGTCGATCACCGTGGCCAAGTACAGGGTGCTGCCGTCAGTGCAGGGCTGGTCGATGAACCAGCGCAGGACCAGCAGGGCCTGCCAATAGCCCAGTCCCCGCCGCCGGCCTCGGGTGCCGCGACGGCGGCGGTCGGCGGCCAGCAGGCTCGACACGAACTGGACGGTTCCTCGGCAACGGGGAGCACGGCGATGTAGGTGACAGGATCGGACACAGCAGGACCTCGGGTGGGGTAGACGATCTGTGAGAAGACGTCCCTCCTACCGAGGTCGTGCCATACTTCCGGTCATCCCGCCGCCGTCGGCGTGTCCCACCTAGACTAGTGAGCCTGACTATCGTCCGCGGAGCCTGGCCTTCTCCGCTGCTGTTTCGAGGCGGGCAAGGGCATTCGTTCGTCCCACGGTGTCAAACCGGAACTCGTATAGGCCGTGACCAGCATTGATGAGGAGCACGGGTTGGGCGGTGAATGCTAAGTAGCCGACCCGGGTCGCTGATCCCGCTTCAGGCGGTGGAGTTGATCGACTGACCACGACAGTTCCTGCCAGCCGGCAGCAACCGGCTGGCCGTGATCGCGAGGTGGAGGGGGGCCCTTCACCCGCGAGCTCGCCGAGCACGCAGACCTGATACTGACGATGACTCGCCATCAGCGCCGGCTGGTCCTGGAGCAGACCCCGCGTGCGCTGCGCCCCACCTTCACCCTGACCGAGGCCGCCGACCTCCGGGGACTGCAGCTGCTCCCTCTGGCCAAGCGCGCCCGCGAGCTCGGCCGGCGGCTGGACCTGGCGCGTGCCGGACGGCGCACGGTCGACACCGACGACATCCTCGACCAAATCGGCCAGCGCGCGAGCGTGCACGCCGAGGTCGGCGACGCGATCGCTGCCGCGTTGCGCCCCCTCGCCGACGTGCCGTTCCGCAGCGTGCGCCAGCACCCGGCCGTACCCGTGGACCCTGACCTTCCCCGGCTCGACCGGCCGACATCCCCGGACGGCGGCCCTTCAGCACGAGGGTCCGCCGCCTCCTGATCGGACGCGGCCCGGAGGTCTACCCCCCACCGCTCACGTTGCGCAGCCGACGGACGACGGTTCGCATCGCCGACCGGCCGGCCTCTGATGAGACGAGCCGGTAGGCCATCCGTGCGGCCGCCCCATGCGCGTAGATCTGCGGCGCCGGGAACTCCACTACGTCCCCTCCGAAGCTGAGCTTGAACGCCGAGAGGGCGTCCACGGAGCGGTCGACGCGACCGTGCTCGCGGACCGCGCGAGCGGCAGCGACCGTGATGTCCTCGAAGTCGTAGAGGTGACAACCCGCGTCCTGAGCGATGCGCATCGCTCCGAAGTGCAGCGCCTCGTTGGGGTGACGATCGGCGTGCTCGCCCGACCAGGCACCCCGGTAGTACGTCGCGACACCGCCGAAGAGGATCAGCACCATCGCCGAAACGGGACGTCCATCGACCTCGGCGAACACCAGTCGAACGTGCCCTCCCCCGTGGAGGGCCCGGCACAGCGTCTCGAAATAGGTCCGCGACTCGGTGTCCTCGAACGAGCGTCGAGCGCTCGTCCGCAGGTACAGATCGTAGAAGACTTCGACCTCGTGCAGTCCCCCTTCGCGGACGACGACGCCACGCCGCTGGGCGAGCCGCACGTTGTACCGCGTCTTCCGGTGCATTCGCGCGAGCAGCGCATCCTCGTCGACGCGCAGATCCACGAGTGTCGAGATCCCGGGGGTCGCCTCGAACCGGGTGGGCATGAAGCCGCGATCGCGCAGAAGCTGTTCCCACGGAACCGGCGTGTCGGGCGCCGCGATGCAGATGAGGCGGACACCCGTACCGCGAGTACGCTCCAGCACAGCGTGGACGGCGGCCGGGGCCCATGCTTCCGCGGTGTTCGAGAGCCATGGACCGCGTGGCACGTAGCCGATGGCCCCGAGGCGCCCGAAACGCTGCGTGAACAGCTGGGCTCCCGCGACGATGTCTGCGTCCTTGCGGACGACGATGCGGACCGACTCGCGGCCGAGGAGTTGCTTGGCCTCCGCCCAACCCCGGCTCTGTCGGTAATCTCCGCCGACGGCAGCGTCGACGAGCTCATCCCAGCCGACATCGGTCCGGTCGAGTACCTCGCTGCACACGCCGGCCGTCACTGGAATGATCCCTCATCGGCCACTTCAGGACCCTAACCGAATGCCGCCTGAGCAGCAATGACACCGCCGGGCCACCGGCAACACCCCTCTTTCTCGGGGTCCATGTGCGGTGCGAGGGGCCACGCTCGACGCCTGCCGTCGGCTGTACCGCAGACCTGGCGGAATGGCGCGCGCCCCGGCCACGCCACCGGCTCGACGGGACCGCCGGTCACCGGAACAGCACCAGGTCAACCGGCCTCACGCACCGTCACGCCGGCGGTGGCGGAGCTGTCCCATTCCGCCTCGCCCCGAACTTCGGCGATGGCCATTGCTCGCGCGTACGCCATCCCGAACGGTGGGGACCATCCGGCTCGGCGGAGTCGGTCGCTCGGGAAGCGCATGCGCCACAGCGGATTGCGCAGGGAGAAGGAGCGGAATCGGACCGCGGTGACTATCCAGTCGACGACACCGGGCGCCGGCCGGACGCGGAACCGTGCATCCCCGGTGGAGCGCAAGGCGGCGCGGAAGAAGTCGGCATACCTCGGCTGGGTGCACTCGTCCTCCGAGAGGTTAAACGTCTCGACGCTCCCGGGCTCACCCACACCGTCCAGGGCCCGTTCCATCGCCCAGATGACCGCGTCGGAGACGTCGCGGACGTAGATCTGATGAGCATGCCGATGAGCCACGAGGATCTTCTTCATCCTGTGCCAGTCGCGGACCCCGATGATCTGGGGGAAATCCACCACGACCGTGGGCCGGAGGATGACGTACCGGATCGACCTCGCGACCTCTCGTAGGGCGCGCTCTCCCGCGAGTTTGGTGCGCCCATAGTCCCGGATCCGCTCCGGGCCGGGGCGCTCCGACGGCACGTCGTGCTCGACGGTCATAACCGGGGCGTCCTCGGAAGCCATCCGCTGGTGGGTGCACTGATAGACAAAGATCGAACTCGTGTAGCAGAAGGTACGGACGCCCGCGTCCTCGGACGCCTCGGCCAGCAACCGGGTGGCGTCCGCGTTCACTCTGGACATCCGGTCCCCGGCGCTCATCTCGGCGGCCAGGTGCAGTACCGCCTCGCATCCGGCGACAAGCTCGTCGTAGTCGGTCCCGCCGGCGGTCATGAAGTCGAACTCCCGCCACTTCAGGACGCCGTCGTGGTCGTCCATCGCCGGCACGGGCCCTGATGTCGTGGCACGCACCCGATAGCCGCGGTCGAGCAGGTCGGCGAGGACCACCCGGCCGATGTGGCCGGTAGCGCCGGTCAGCAGGACGGTCGTCCGTCGTGATCCCCGCGGAACCGGCACCGGGGAACCCGAGGACCCCGTGGGACTGCTCATCGTTCCGCCGAGGCCCGGGTTCCGGTCCTCCCGCCGGCCCTGGAGCGTCGCTTGGCCCAGGCGACCGCGCGGCGGCCCACGGTCGACCCGCGCGCCACGTCGTAGCTCCACCGGACCACCGCAGAGGGGATCAGTTCTACCGGCGGCGGGTAGAGGTAGGCCGAACCGCCGAAACGGGCCTTGAACCGATCCGGGCCGGCGAGGGCGTCGAGGTCCACCGCGCCGTCGGTCAGCAGCGCAGGAATCGACTCAGGAAGGATGCCGCCGAAGTCGAACCAGTCGTAGCCGGCGTCCTTCGCCCAGCGCATCGCCGTCCAGTAGACGGCGCCCGGCACGTTGAGCCGCCGGCCGTCGTCGTGCCGTGCCAGCCCGAGGAAGCGGACCTTCACCACCGATCCGCAGGCGGTCAGGACCGTGGTAGCCACTGGCCGCCCCGCGGCTTCGCCGATGAAGAAGACCAGGTGTCCGGACGGAGCGAGCTCCCGGTACATCGTGCGAAGGTACTCGGCGTCGAAGGGGGTGAATCCCTGGTGCTCGGCGGTCTCGCCTAACAATTCGGCCAGCAGCGGAAGGTCCTCTTCCTCTCCAAGGCGGACCCCGACGCCCCGCTCCTCCCAGCTGTTCGTCCACGTGCGCAGCCGCTTGCTCAACCCGGCACGCAGTGCGGCCTCGTCCTGGCGCAGATCCACGTGCAGAGAGGCCGCCGGAGCGACGTCGGCGTCCGAGTGCCGGAATCCGCGCCCGAGCAGCGCCCGCGAGGCGGGCTCGGCGCCCTCGGGGGGCTGGACGAACAGCATCCGGAACCGGCGCCGGCCGAGATCGGCCAGGGCGTCGGCGAGAGTGTCGTGCACCCGGTCGGGATCCTCGACGGCCGGGGAGACCACCGGCCCGTAGGGCACGTAACCGAAGAGCCCCAGCCCGCGCAGCCGGCGGACGAGGACCTGGGCACCGCCGACCAACCCGTTGCCATCGCGGACGAGGACATGCACGGCGCGGTAACCGGCCAGGGCACGGATCCGGGTCCAGGCCGAGAGCTGCGTGACATCGGCGAGGGGGTGGGCCGCCACCAGGTCGTCCCACTGGCCCAGCATGGCGGGGTCCGTGGCCCCGGACACCATCACGGTGAGCGCCTGGCCGGCCGCGTCGTCCTGCCTCGCCGGGCCCGGGGCGCGAGACGGCCCGCGCGGCGTGGTCGCGGTCATCAGCAGAAGTACCGGTACAGCAGGGCGCCTGCGCGCTCCGTGACGGCGCTGGGAACGGTCGGGTCGGTCAACAGGTCGGTCAGCGCCGTCAGCGTCTCCTCCACGTCGGCTCGGCGGCCCCGGAGCGGTCCGCCGGCGGTCAGCTTGTGGATCCGGCCCTCCACGCTGGCCCAGCCACGCTTGTACCGGCACAGGCCGGGCTGGTCCAGGTCGGACAGCCCCCAGTCGAGGGTGCGCAGGCCCCGGCCGTGGGCCCACTGCATGACCGCCCAATGGACGGCGTCGTTCGGGCGGTGGTGCAGCGCCTCGGCCATGGACGCGCCGAACTTGTAGTACACCGTGTCTTGCCAGACGAGGTAGAGCGCCCCCGCGACCGGCCGGCCGTCCACAGTGGCCAGTGCGGTCCGGATCGCGTCCGTCGGAGCGAAGGCCTTCCAGATCCGATCGAAGAAATCCCACGGTTGGGCCAACATTCGATACTTCCGCCGGCGCAGCTCGACGTGCAGCCGGTGGTACTCCCGAACGGCTTCGGACTCGCCGCTGAGGATCACCTCCACCCCGGTGCGCTCAGCGGTCGCGATGTTCCGCCGGGTCTGCGGGCGAAGCGCGGCGTGCAGGTCGTCAAGCGGACGGCTCAGTGCGGTGGTGTGCCAGGCGGCCTCATGGACCGCAGTCCACCGCGGGTCCGCGACGGCGGGTGAGGTGTCGAGGCACCGCAGCGTGAAGGGCAGGTCCCCGGGGAACGTGTCGGCCGACATCGCCTGCCACGCGGTCAGGTCCGCGGCGACCGGGTCGGCCCGGTCGCAGAAGGGCAGAGCCAGCCGTCGCCCACCGCGCAGGTCCTCCACGTCGGTCCACGCCACCCCGCCGCGAGGCGCTCCGGCGGGGTCGATCAGAACGGCGGCCTCAGGGATGAAGCCGTAGCTGTCGCAGACCGCGGTGATCCAGGGGGGTGAGGTGAACAGGCTGCCCCCGGGCCCGGCCACCAGGTCGTGCCATCGGGGGTCACTGCGGGGGTCCACCCGCTGGACGGTGGTCACCGGCCACCGTGCCCTGAGTGACCCCCGGCCCCGGCCACCGCTGGGAAGGGGGGTCACCGGGCCCCGTCCCCCCTCATCACGGCCGGGATGGTGGCGCCGAGGATGGCGAGGTCCCGGCTGAGGCGCCGGGTCCGGACGTACTCGAGGTCGAGTTCCAGCATGTCGAGGGTGCCCATCGTGCTGCGGCCGGTCACCTGCCACAGCCCGGTCAGGCCCGGACGAACGCTGAACCGCGCGGCGTACCGCGGGGGAAACATCTCTGCCTCCCAGAGCAGGCACGGCCGAGGCCCGATGAGGGACATGTCCCCCCGCAGCACGTTGAGCAATTGCGGCAGCTCGTCCAGGCTGGTCCGGCGCAGGAACCGTCCCGCCCGCGTGACGCGGGGATCGTAACCAATCTTGGTGCTTCCAACGGTGGAGGTGTCCTCGCCCCGGAGCTCGGCGGCGATCAGGGCGCGGTGGAGGGCATCGTCCACGCCGACGCGCATGGAACGGAACTTGTACAAGGTGAAGGGGCGCAGATCCCGGCCGAGCCGCTCCTGCCGGTGCAGGGCCGGGCCGCGGCTGTCCAGGCGCACCCACATGGCGATGGCCAGCAACACCGGAGCCGTCAGGACCAGCAGGATCGCTGCACCGGCGATGTCCAGGAGGCGGCGCAGCGCCGCCTCCCAGCGGCGATCGCGGTGCGCCGACCTCCCTGCCGCCGTGGGGTCGCACAGGGACATGCCGGGCCTCATGAGGCGATCGGAGGAACGGGGGCGACCGGCCGTCCCGGTCGGGAGCCTCGGGGGCCCGGACCGGCGGTCGGCGGCGCGGTCGCGATGGCTTCGTCGGTGGCCGCCAAGACCCGGACGATCGCCAGTCCCCGCTCGCCGGGGGTCCGGGGCACGGCGTCCCCGCGCAGGCAGTCGACGAAGTGCTGGTCCTGCACCAGGAGGGGTTCCTCGAAGGGGATGTAGGGCGAGATGATGTCGCCGGTCCGGTAGGTCACCGGCAGGGCGTGCGCATCGCTGGGATCGTCGACGCTCTGCACGTCGACGCCGATGTCGTAGAGACGGATGCGCTCGTTGTCCGAGAGGTCGTCGTACACAGCCATCATCTTCCCCCACCCGGTGACGGTCCGGACCTTGTTTGGGTGCAGCCAGCTCACGTGCACGAAGGCGTTCGCCCCGCTGCGCTCGAACCCCAGCCGCACGTAAGCCACGTCGGCGTGCTGGCTGTCGATGTTGCAGTGGGCCCACACGGCCGTGGACGAGGGCATCTCGTCGAGCAGGTAGGACACGATGGAGATGTCGTGCGGCGCGAGATCCCAGACGACGTTGACGTCCCGCTGGTAGCGACCCAGGCTGAGGCGGGCCGTGTCGACGTAGAGGATCCGGCCCAGGGTCCCGCTGCGGATGAGCTCTCGGAGCTTCCACACGGCGGGGTTGTACTCGAATGTGTGCCCGACCATGAGGTGGACCCCCCGGGAGGCGGCGACCTCGACCAGCGACTCAACGTCGGCGACCGAGGTGGTCAACGGCTTCTCGACCAGGACGTGCCTTCCGGCGTCGATGACCTGCCGGGCGAGGGAGGCGTGGCTGCCTGGCGGGGTAGCCACCACCACAGCGTCGACGTCGTCGAGGACGTCGTCCAGTTCGCCGGCCAGTCCGGCGCCGGGGTACCGGGCCCGGGCCTCGGCGAGGCGATCCGGATCCGGGTCGACCACCGTCACCGACACGCCGGGCATGCTGCTCAGCACCCGCACGTGCTTCGAGCCCCAGTAGCCGTAGCCGACGACGGCGACCCTCATCGATCCCCCGTGGTCCCCCATGGGTCCTCCATCTGGCACAGGACATGGCGGACACCGGGTAACCGGTTGCGCTTCCGCGCGAGCCGGGACCGTGCCGCCACGCCGCCTCTCTCGGCGATAGCACTGGCGACACTGAAGGGTCGGTGACGGACCGCCAATTCGGATCAACAGGGGAGCGATAATTTCGCGGAAAATGTCACCCTCCGTGACGATTCGCCTCTGGCGCGTCGCCCCCCGTACGCGATCCTCGACCCTCTCTCGGCGTCCTCGCGTGTTAGGAGGAGGCGCCGTGGTTCAGCGCTGCGCACTTATCCGGTCACGCTAGGTTGGCGGCTCGTTATCCGATTGTTAGCTTCGCTCCGTGTTCAACCATGAGCAGGGCGTGTGATGTCGCGTCACGGTGCCCCTCGTCAGTCCTCCCGGGGTCGCTGGGTCGCCGGCTCAGCCATGCCCCTCCTTCTCCTGGCGTTCATCTACGCCGCACCGGCTAACGTGTCCGAGACCTCTGCAGAATCCGTCACCGCTGTTACCGAGGCCGGCGCCAAGGCCGACCGTCGCGGGGCGGCCCACACCCGAGGGACACGCGCCACGCGCCCCGCGCCCGCGTCCCGGGCGAGGCCGCCGGCG
>JALZIL010000206.1 GCA_030860305.1 Actinomycetota bacterium | reverse complement strand
GCAAATGTGCGGGTCTTCATTTGGTGAGACATGCGCGCAGCGCCCGGGTGACCCCGGCCAACCGCGCCGTAGGGTGCTGGGAATGGGACAACACAGCCCACAGTTCGCCTCGGTCGCCGATGTCGGGCAGCGGTTGGCCACGGCCGGCTACCTCGCCGACGATGCCATCGCGACCACTGTCTTCCTGGCTGATCGGCTGGCCAAGCCGCTGCTCGTGGAGGGGCCGGCCGGAGTGGGCAAGACCGAGTTGGCCAAGGCACTGGCCAGCGCGACCGACGCGGAACTGATCCGCCTGCAGTGCTACGAGGGCCTCGACGAGTCGCGTGCGCTGTACGAGTGGAACTACAAGAAGCAGCTGTTGCGGATCCAATCGAGCGCGGCAACGGCATCCGGCGAATCGTGGGACGAGGTCCACGACGACATCTTCACCGACGAGTTCCTGTTGGCCCGTCCGTTGCTGACCGCTATTCGCCGTACCGGACCGACCGTTCTGCTGATCGACGAGACCGACAAGGCCGATGTCGAGGTGGAGGGTCTGCTGCTCGAGGTGCTCAGCGACTTCCAGGTGACCGTGCCGGAACTCGGCACGATCGTGGCCACCCGGCGTCCGCTGGTGGTGCTGACCTCGAATGCCACGCGGGAGCTGTCGGAGGCGCTGAAGAGACGTTGCCTGTACCTAGCCTTGGACTACCCGTCAGCCGAACGCGAACGAGAGATCGTGCAGGCCAAGGTTCCTGACCTGGCACCGAAGCTTGCCGAGCAGCTCGTACGGACCGTACGCACCCTGCGTGCCCTGGAGCTGAAGAAGTCGCCGTCGATCGCCGAAACCCTGGACTGGGCACACACCGTCCTCGCCCTGGGACTGTCCACCTTGGACGAAAGCGCCGTGAAGTCGACACTCGGCGTCGTGCTCAAGCACGCCAGCGATCAGGAGCGGGCGGCAACCGAACTGCGGCTCAACTGAAGATGGACCTGTCCGCGGACCAGGTACGCCGGATTGCCGTTGCCGCACAGGGATTCGACCGACCGCGACCGGTTCGACCGAATCTCGGACATCTCCGGCGGGTCCTGACGAGGGTGGGCGCCTTTCAGATAGACGCGGTCAACGTGTTGGCCCGCTCGCACTACCTGGCTGCCTTCTCCCGGCTTGGCCCGTACCCGATCGACCTCCTCGATCGTCTGACCTTTCGTGAAGCCGGCGCCTACGAGTACTGGGGCCACGCCGCCTCGATCGTCGACATGTCGCTCTACCCGGCGCTGCGGTGGCGGATGACTCGGCAGGCTACGCACGGGCAGTGGTCGAGGTTCCTGACCAGGGTGCAGACCGAGCGGCCCGGGTACGCCGAGGAGGTGTACGCCGATGTCGCCGAGCGGGGGCCACTGACCTTCAGCCAGCTCCTCGACCCGGCGCGCCGCCCCAAGGACTACTCGCGCTACTCCGCGGCGACGACTCTCTGGGACCGCGGCTCGGACGGCAAGACGATGCTCGAATACCTCTACGCGACGGGCGAGCTCGCCGTCGCGGGGAGATCTAACTTCAACCCGTCCTACGACTTGGCCGAGCGGGTCATTCCGCCCGAAATCCTCGCAGCATCCGAGCTGAGTGCTGCCGACGGTCAGCGGGAGCTGGTCCGGCGAGCTACCGCTGCCCTGGGAGTGGCCACGGTCAAGGAGGTGGCTGACTACTTCCGGATGTCGATGACCGACACCAAGTCCCGGATCCGGGAGCTCGTCGAGGGCGGGGAACTCAGCGAATGCCGACCCGAAGGCTGGACCAGCATCGGCTACCTCCATCCCAGCGCCAGCGCCAAGCCGGTGCAGGCAGCTGCATTGCTGTCGCCCTTCGACTCCCTGCTGTGGGAGCGCGGCCGCGTGCAACGGATCTTCGGCTTCCGGCACAGCTTCGAGATCTACGTCCCCGAGGCCAAACGGCAGTACGGCTACTTCGTGCTGCCCTTCCTGTTGGGTGATCAGCTCCAGGCCCGAGTCGATCTCAAGGCCGACCGACCAGGTCGGTGCCTGCTTGTCCGGGGCAGCTTCGCCGAGACCGGCACCGACAACATCGAGGTGGCTTCGGCCTTGGCCGGCGAGCTGCGTTCACTGGCGAGCTGGCTGGATCTCGACGATGTGTCCGTAGCGTCTCGCGGGAACCTCGCGTCGGCCGTGTCGGGGAGAATGGCGGCGTGACCCCAGTGAGCCACAGCGAGGTCGATCGCCCGCCGAGCTTGGTCTCGCATCTGGACGACTTCGTCCGGGCGGTGCGTCAGGCCGGCGTACCGATCGGCATCAGCGATGCGATCGACGCCGCACGCGCCATGGTGACCGTCGACCTGCTCGACCGCGAACAGTTGAGACACGGTCTGGCCGCGGTCCTGCTGAAACGCCCCACGCATCGGCCGGCCTTCGACGCGCTCTTCGACCTGTGGTGGCCGACGTCGATCTCCGACGCTTCCGGATGCGACGCCGCTGACAACGGCCAGGAGTGGGAAATCCAGCCGCCAGAATCTGATCGAAACGCGGATGGTCAAAGTCTGTCGCCGGAGGAACGCACCGACGCGATGCGAGCCCAGCTGGCCCAGCTGCTGCTCGACGGCGACGACGCGGCCCTGCGGCGGTTCGCGAGGTTCGCCGTGGAGCGACTCGGTCAAGGCGGTCAGTCGCCGAGTGGTCAGACCTTCTTCAGCTACCGGGTGCTGCGGGCGCTCTCACCGGACACCCTGGTCGCCGCTCTCCTCAACGGGCTTCTCAGCGGGCAGGAACGCGGCGGTCTGGCCGAACAGGTGGCCCGCCAAACGATCCGGGAGCGGTTGGCCGCCTTCCGCGCCCACATCGAGACGGAGGTCCGTCGCCGCGCCGCAGAACAGCGAGGCAAGCAGAACGTTGCGCGTACGGCCGTGACGCCGCTGGCCAATCAGGTCGACTTCCTCCGGGCTCAGCACAAGGATCTCGCCGAACTCCGGCGCAGCGTCACGCCGTTGGCCCGCCGGCTGGCGACCCGGCTGGCCGCCCGTAGGCGACATGGCCGTCGGGGGAGGCTGGATTTCCGCCGTACCGTGCGCGCGTCGTTGGCTACCGGTGGGGTACCGCTGGTCACCGCGCACCGGCCGCGGCGGGTGCACAAGCCCGAACTGGTGGTGTTGTGTGACGTCAGCGGGTCGGTCGCCGGATTCTCACACTTCACGTTGCTGCTGACCGCGGCGTTGCGGGAACAGTTCTCCGGCGTCCGTGCCTTCGCCTTTGTCGACACCTGTGATGAAGTCACCCGATTCTTCGCGCCCGGATCTGATGTCGCCGACGCCGTACAACGGATCGGACGCGAGGCACGAGTCGTCTGGTTCGACGGGCACAGCGACTACGGGCACTCGCTGGAGACCTTTGCCGAACAGTGGCCGACGGTGGTCGGCCCCACAACGTCATTGCTGATCCTCGGTGATGCACGGACCAACTACCGCAACCCTGGTCTGCCGACCCTGGCAGCCTTGGTGAAGCGGGCTCGACACGCATATTGGCTCAACCCGGAACCGCGTCGCCAATGGGGAAGTGGTGATTCGGCGGCCGACGACTACTCCGAGTTGATCGAGATGGTTGAGTGCCGGACGGCGGAACAGTTGACCGACTTCATCACCCGCCTCTAGAGGCTTTCGGGGCGAGTCCACTCTGCGGCCCGGCATGGCCTAGCTGTACAGCGCGCCGGCAGTGATCTGGCCCACAAACTACTCGTCGGTACGGCGTAACTGCACCACCGCGGCCGCGTTGAGTTAACTGTTGGCCGGCCGCACGGGGGGCCGGCCGACAATGCTCGAACAGCGGGACCAGACGCCGCTGTGGCCGCCGGCCGATAAACTCGTCGTCAAGATGAGTGAAGGCCGGCGGCTGGGCGTCATGGGCGGAACGTTCGATCCGATTCACCACGGCCACCTCGTCGCCGCCAGCGAGGTTGCGGTGCTTTTCGGATTGGACGAGGTGCTGTTCGTACCTACCGGACAACCGTGGCAGAAGGCCGAGCGTGACGTCAGTAAGGCCGAGGACCGCTATCTGATGACGGTCATCGCGACGGCGTCGAATCCGCGTTTCTCGGTGAGCCGGGTGGACGTGGACCGCACGGGGCCCACCTACACTGTGGACACACTGCGCGATCTGCGGCGGCTACATCCGGATACGGAGATGTTC
>JALZIL010000201.1 GCA_030860305.1 Actinomycetota bacterium | reverse complement strand
CGTCGACGACCTTCGTCGTCATGCGGCCGGCGAACTCCGGATGGTCGGCCACATTCGTGGTCGTGCTGATCTCGTTCTCGTGCCGCGCCACGAGTACACCGTCCTTGGTGGACACCAGGTCCGGCTCGATGTAGTCCGCGCCCATCCGGATCGCCAGGTCGTACGCAGCGAGAGTGTGCTCGGGCCGGTACCCGGATGCGCCGCGGTGGCCGATCACCAGGATCTCGGCGTTCGCTGCCGGGTCGGCGGTCGGCGCGGCCTGCGCCGACCCGCTTACGAGCCCGACATTGACGCCGGCCGTGAGCACGGTCGCGAGCAGGACTGATGCGATACGGCGAGATGACATGTGCTGAGACAAGCGGCGGCTGGCAACCAACACAGAAACGACAAGCGACCTCCGGATGAGCGAAGGCTCAACTATCTGCCGTGGTATGGGCGGCGAGGCCCGCCTGGGCCGATTGTCAGCCGGTCGCGGACGGCGACGGCGGTGCCGTACCGCCCTGCGGCTCGGTCGCCGTCATGAGCCTGATGATCTCTGCCCGATCGGTCGCCGACGGCATCCCCCACTTCGGTTCGTACCCGTACACGTCCTGCAGCGGAGTGGAGGCCGTACGACCGTCGAGCACCTCCACCGAGTCGGTGCCGATCAGGCCGGGGTGCTCCACGCCGCAGGCCTCGGCCACCTTGACCAGGTCGCGGCGCAGGGTCTTGATGTAATTGGCGGCGCGGACCGACTTCAACGCGGGGTCCAGGCCTCGGGTCAGCCAAGCGTTCTGCGTCGCGACGCCGGTCGGGCAGGTGTCGGTATGGCACTTCTGCGCCTGGATGCAACCGATGGACAGCATCGCCTCTCGGGCGATGTTCACCATGTCGCAGCCCAGGGCGAAGGCCACCACCGCGTTGTCCGGCAGGCCGAGCTTTCCGCCGCCGATGAAGGTCACCTGCTCGTGGATGCCCTGCTCGGCGAAGACCTTGTAGACCCGGGCGAAGCCGAGCTGGAAGGGCAGCGACACCGAGTCGGTGAAGATGAGCGGGGCAGCACCCGTACCTCCCTCGCCCCCGTCGATGGTCACGAAGTCGACGCCCCGGTCGGTGCTGGCCATGAGCCTGGTCAGCTCGTGCCAGAAGCCGAGATCCCCGACGGCGGACTTGATGCCCACCGGGAGCCCAGTTTCGGCCGCGAGCAGCTCCACCCAGTCGAGCATGCTGTCGGTGTCACTGAACTCGGCGTGGCGGGACGGACTGATGCAGTCCTGGCCCTCCCGGACCCCGCGGGCGGCGGCGATCTCCGCGGAGACCTTCGGAGCGGGCAGTAAGCCGCCCAGCCCCGGTTTGGCTCCCTGGCTGAGCTTGATCTCCAGCGCCCGGACCGGAGCGTCGGCCACCAGGTCCTTGAGCCTGCCGAGGTCGAAGCGGCCCCGATCGTCGCGGCACCCGAAGTAGGCCGTACCGATCTGGAAGACCAGCTCACCGCCCTTGCGGTGGTACGGCGACACGCCGCCCTCACCGGTGTTGTGCAGGCAGCCGGCCAGGGCCGCACCGCGGTTGAGTGCCTCCACGGCGGCCCCGGACAGCGATCCGAAGCTCATCGCGGAAATGTTCACGACCGACGCGGGACGAAACGCGGCGGCCCGGCCGCGGGCGGCTCCGAGCACCTTGGCGCTCGGCAGATCAACCTCGTGCCCCGCCGCCGGGGAGGAGGGCGGTACGGCGCGGCCGAACGTGCGGTGCTTGATGACTGGATAGCCGGCCGTGTACTCGATGTCGTTGTCCGTACCGAACCCGAAGTAGTTGTTCTCCTTCTTCGACGAGGCGTAGACCCACCGCCTCTGGTCACGCGTGAAGGGACGCTCCTCGTTGTCACTGGCGACCAGGTACTGGCGCAGCTCCGGTCCGATCGACTCGAGCACGAAGCGGGCCCGGCCCACGACCGGAAAGTTGCGCAACAGCGCGTGATCGCGCTGCAGAAGATCGTGCGCCGCGAGGGCGGCTAGCCCCGACAACGCTGCGGCGGCCGAGGTTGGCCAGGTGGGCCAGGGCAGCTTCATAAGCCGCAGTGTCCCACCAAGAACGGCCGCAGCAGCCAGCGCGGGGGCTGCTCGTCTTGTGGACCTGCGCGACCACCGACCCCCTTCCGGGGCCGCACGCACGGAGTTACGCCGGGCCTTGGTGTGACCGTGCGCGATCTGCCCCGCGCTCGGCAAGAAGCCGATCGACGCTGAACCGGCCCGGCCCGGCAAGCAGCAGCATGATCGAGGCAGCGCACATGATGAACGCGTACCCGGAACCGCTGCCGTCCTGGCCCATCACCAGGGACTCGCCGCGGTGGACGAAGATCAACGCTCCGGCCATCACAACGATGAATCCGGCGCTCAGCGGCCGGGTGAGGAAACCGAATGCCACGAAGATGCCGCCGAACAGCTGGACATACGCGGCGAACGGCGCGGCCAGTTCGGGTAGCGGAATACCGGCACCGCGGTAGTTCTCGACGTTGGTCGACAAGCCCGCATCGAAGACGTCACCCCAGCCATGCACGATGAACACGGCTGCGACCGCGAGGCGCAGGACCAGCAGACCGATGTCGGTCGCGATCGGGGATGAGACTCCGGTGACGGCATTGAGCACGGTACGGCGCATGAGTTCTCCTTCGTCGAAGTGGAAGCGTCAGGACGCGGCACGACGTACGACGACCGGTACCTGCGCGTCGTACGCGCTGTGCGTCACCGTTCAAGTCGAGCAGCGGCACCGAGCGCGCGGAATGATCGATTCGGTCTCGGCCTATACCTTGTAGGTA
>JALZIL010000151.1 GCA_030860305.1 Actinomycetota bacterium | reverse complement strand
AGCCGGTCGCACCTTCCGGCCTCGTCCATAACGTGACTGGAGACCACCAGCGTCGTACCGCTGGCGGCCAGCGAGGCGAACATGCCCCACAACTCCTCGCGGAGGACCGGGTCCAACCCGACCGTCGGCTCGTCGAGGATCAACAGTTCCGGGTCGCCCAGCAAGGCACAGGCCAACGACGCCCTGGCGCGTTGACCCCCTGATAGCGTCGCAACCAGTTGAGCTGATTGCTCCTTGAGGCCGACGTCGGCGATGGCCTGGTCGGCTGCCGTGCCACTGGCGCCGAGCAGCGCGGCGAAGTATCGGGCATTCTCGGCGACCGTCAGATCCGGGTAGACCGACGGCGACTGAGTCACGTATCCGACCCGCCTCCGCAACTCGGCCGACCCTGCGGCCGCACCGAGCACCATGACCGAGCCACTGGTCACAATCTGGACGCCGACCAGGCAGCGCATCAGCGTGGTCTTGCCGCTGCCACTGGGCCCGAGCAGGCCGGTGACCGAGCCTCGGCGCACCGAACAGGTCAGGCCGCCCAGGACTTCCTTCCCGCCCCGGGCGACGACGAGGTCGGCGACTTCGACGGCTTCCTGCATCCGAACCTCAGCCTTTCATCAGGCGTTGAATTAGTGATTCAACGATAGATGAAATACCAGCGCCGCCGCAAGACCACTACGTCGACGGGAGCGTTCAACAGAAGCCGGGGGTCGCCCGCCACGCGACTTCGGCGTTCGGGACGTCATCGCGCACGACGGTGCCCTCGATCAGCCCGTACGGCCGGTCAGCTGCGGAATAGACGACGCCCGGATTGTCCACTCCGAACGGGGAGAGATCGGAGGGGAAGTGGTGCTTGTTGGGCATCGAGAGCCGTATCTCGGCCACCGGCGGATGTGCCTGCAGTACGGCGTGACCCATTGCGTACAGGGTTTGCTGCAGTGCACTGCTGTACCCGACGGCGAAGGTCTCCAGCAGGGTCGAACGGATGCTGGCGAAGGCCGCCGCGTAGTCGACCGGCTGCTCGTCGGGCGCTGCGCCGGAGGGCGGTGGGAGATAACGCCATCGGGCCGTCACCGCGGTAGCCAGGATCCGGTCGTCGGTGTCGGCCAGCGTCGTATAGCGATCGCGTGGGAAGCCGGCGAAGCCCGACTCGGTGGTCTTGAGGAGCACCAGACCGGACAGGCCGGAGATGACATGTGCGTCGACACCGTCCACCGTCACAACCGTCGTACGCGCTTCGCCTCCGGTCCGGGAGAAGGCATGGTCGTGCGGCGCGCCGTCGACGGCGATTCGTCCCCAGCCGTACTCCTCGATCTCCACCCGCGCGCCGCTGAGCCAGTCGTACGCGCCGGCGAAATGCCTGGCCAAACGGAGCCCGAACTCCTCGATCTCGCCGATGCCGTCGCGTGCGAAGGCGTAGACGGTGTTCTTCTGCGTGTCGGTGGCCAGCACGTGCCCGTTGTCACCGTCCAGGTGCACTGCGGTGAAGTCGCCGCGCAGCGCGCAGGAGACGTTCAGGTCGCGCAGGACGTGTCGAGCGCTGCTGCGGTCGACGGTCACGACCCGGACCTCGGCCTTGCCGTACTGATTGGTCCCGAGGGTGATCCCCATAGTGCTCACGTCCCCCGATAGGTCGAGTAGGCGTACGGCGAGATCAGCAGGGGAACATGGTGGTGTGCACCCCCATCGGTGACGGTGAAGGTCACGGCGACTTCCGGGTAGAACGTCGGCGTTCTGGTCGCCGCGAAGTACTCAGCGGTCGCAAAGACCAGTTGGTAGTTGCCGGCGAGCAGAGGTGCCTCGGCCAGCCGGGCGCGGCCGTCGAGGTCGGTGATCGCGGCGACGGTATCCCCGGTGGGGTCGGTCAGCAACACGTTGACCCCGAGGGCCGGGAGCCCCCGCGCGGTGTCCAGGACGTGGGTCGTCACGCTCATGAGTCGCTCACCAATTTCTCCACCCTCAGCCGGGTGATCTCTGCGAGCTGGCGAGTGACTTCGACCCGCTCGCTCGCCTCGTCGTTGTCCAGCCGTCGTCGTAACTCCGCGAGCATCTCAGC
>JALZIL010000137.1 GCA_030860305.1 Actinomycetota bacterium | reverse complement strand
GGCCGGGCCGGTGGGCTGCCGCCCGTGCCCCCGCTAGCTGCCGCCGCTGCGCGGTCGGCTCCCCCTCCGGCCGGCATGCCGCCGGTGCCCGGCCGCGGCCCGGTCGGGGCCTTCACGCCTACCCGATCAGCGGTTCCGGACTCGCATGCGCTGGTCGTCGACGGACCGAACACCCGTCACGAACTGCGCGAGGGAAGCAACATCATCGGCCGCGGTACCGAGGCCTCGATCCGGCTTCCCGACACCGGCGTCTCGCGACGGCACGTGGACGTACAACTGACGAACGGTGCGGCTAACGTCGTCGACCTCGGCTCGACCAACGGCACCATCGTGAACGGGCGCAGGGTTCCGCACATCCTGCTCTCCGATGGCGATGTCATCCGGATCGGACACTCGGTCCTGGTCTACCGCAAAGACTCTCAGCCAGGGCGGGGCTATTCATGAGAGCCGAGCTCCCATGACCGCCGAGATAGTGGTGCAGATCTTCCGGTTCGGATTCCTGGCTCTGTTGTGGCTGTTCATCCTGGTCGCCTTCCGGGTCGTACGTGCAGATCTGCTCGGCGGTCGAGCCAAACGGGTCTCCGCGCCGGCGCGCAGCGCAGTGGTGACCGGACGCAGGGCCGGAAGGCCGCTCAAGCAATTGCGAGTCACCGCGGGGCCGTTGGCCGGAACCCGGATCACCCTGGGCGGCCAGACCATCCTGATCGGCCGCGCGGACGACTCCACGCTGGTTCTGACCGATGACTTCGCCAGCTCGCGTCACGCGCGGCTCACTCAGCGCGACGGCCGTTGGTACGTCGAGGATCTCGGCTCCACCAACGGCACCTACCTCGACCAGCAACGCGTTCAGGGTCCGCTGGCCGTGGCGGCGGGGCAGCCGATCCGGATAGGGGCAACCGTTATCGAGCTGCACCAGTGATCGGGCTGGCGCGTCATGTGACAGCGCACGAGGCTCCGGAAACGATGACCCCCGGATGACGCTTGCCCTACGGTACGCCGCGCGGTCCGACCGCGGCCTGATCCGCGCCAAGAACGACGACTCGGTCTATGCCGGGCCGCGGCTGCTGGCCGTCGCCGACGGGATGGGCGGGTACGCCGGCGGAGATGTCGCCAGCCAGGTCGTGATCGCTGCCCTGGAACATCTCGACGAAGAGCCGCCCACCGGCGACATGCTGGCCGCCCTGGCGCGGGCCACCAACGAGGGCACCGAGCATCTGCGCGAGTTGGTGCGAGAAGACCACGCACTCGAAGGCATGGGCACCACGCTGACCGCACTGCTGTTCGCCGGCTCGCGGATTGCGTTGTGTCACATAGGTGACTCCCGGGGTTACCTCCTGCGGGACGGCGTCTTCGCTCAGATCACGCACGACGACACGTTCGTGCAGGCGATGATCGACGAGGGCCGGATCACCGAGGAAGAGGCCCGCTCGCACCCCCAGCGCAACCTCATCCTGCGCGCGCTCAACGGCAATGACGTGGAACCGGACCTGTCGATCCGGGAAGCGCGGGTCGATGACCGGTATCTGCTGTGCAGCGACGGGCTGTCGGGCGTCGTCTCCGACGAGACCATCCACGAAGCGCTGCAGATTCCGGATCCCCAGGAGGCCGCCAACCGACTGATCGAGTTGGCCCTGCGCGGCGGGGGTCCGGACAACATCACCTGCGTCGTGGCCGACGTCATCGAGGACTCGCGCGACGGCGACACCGCCATGATCGACCCGGTCGTCGACGGAGCGGCCGGTGACAACGTCGGGCAACGCGACATCGACCCCATGTCCTCGGCCGGCCGAGCCGCCCTGGCTGCACCCGAGAAACCGCTGGCCCGGGTCGCTGCACGAGCAGTCGCCCCGCCGCCGCCGCGACGGCGTACGCGCGTGCTGGTCGGTCTGGTGGCCGCCGTGGTCGTACTCGCGCTGGCTGCGGGCGGAATCTGGACCTATGTGATGTCCCAGTACTTCGTCGGCGTGCTCCAGGGCGACGGCGAGGTCGAACAGGTGGCCATCTTCCGCGGCGTCAATGCCGAACTCGTCGGAGTGGACTTCTACCGCCTATATGAGCAGACCGAGATCTTGATGGCGGATCTCACCGCCACCGCCCGCAACTCGGTGATGGACGGCATCCCGGCTGACGATCTCGGTGCTGCGCAAGGCATTCTGGACAACCTGCTCGACGCCCGGCTGCCGGTGTGCGCAGAACCTTCGACCAGATCCAGCTCCACCCCGACGACCGTCAGTACTCCGGCCGGCCCGAGCGCCGAGCCGCCTGTGGGTCAGCCACCGGCCTCGCAGTCAGGGCCGAGCGCGTCCTCAAGTACCGGCGCCGCGCCGTCCGGCTCGACCCACGAAACGACGGCGGCCGAGCAGGGCACCCGTAGCAGCGCGAACTGCCGCGAGGACAACTGATGGCCGCTGTCACGGCGGCACCTCCAGTGTCCTCCGCTGCCCCGCCCACCCGCCGGAACACCGAACTCCTGATGCTGGCCTTTGCGTGCCTGCTCACCGTCGGCGCCCAGTCGATCGTGGACCTGACGGTGACCGGGTCGCTGACCGTGGAGGTGGCCACCTTCGGCGCCTCGTTCACCGCGATCTGGCTGGTGGCGCACATCGTCGTACGGAAGTTGGCGCCGTACGCAGACCCGCTGCTGCTCCCGGCTGTGGCGCTGTTGTGTGGACTCGGGTTAGTGATCATCCACCGCCTCGACCTGGCCGAAGCGGCCGAAGCCGCCCTCGATGGCAGTCCCGCCCCCGGCGCACAGGCGCCGACTCAATTGATCTGGGCGCTGGTCGGTCTGGTGCTGTTCATCGCGGTCCTGGTGATCATCCGGGATCACCGGACGCTGGCCAGGTATGCCTACACGCTGATGTTCGTCGGGCTGATCGCGCTGGCGATCCCGGCCGTGCTGCCGTCTTCGCTCT
>JALZIL010000127.1 GCA_030860305.1 Actinomycetota bacterium | reverse complement strand
TGACCCGGCGGCCTTCCTCGCAGATCTCCTGCAGCCCAGGGTCCAGCTGCGGCCACGACGCTTGCGGAAACTGTTCGACTGATTTCGCCGCGCCGCTGTACCAGAGGACATTGAAAGCCGCCACCGGGTCGGGAAAACCCGGATCCACTTCCTCGATCTCGGCACCCAGTGCGGCAAGGGCGTCCACTGCACGGCGGACGAGCACGGCCACCTCCGGGTCGACGTCGACGTAGCCGAGAGTGGCACTGAAGGCCATGCGCATCCCGGCCACCCCGCGGTCGAAACCGGCCTGGTGGGACTCGTGCGGCGTCGGCATCGCCGACCAGTCCCGGCTGTCGAAGCCGGTGAGCACGTCCATCATCAGTGCGGCGTCCTCGACTGTCCGCGTCATCGGGCCACCATGCGCGAGTGTGCCGAAGGGGCTCGCCGGATACAGCGGGATCCGGCCGTACGTCGGCTTCAGACCGAAGATGCCCGAGAAGCCCGCCGGGATCCGGATCGATCCACCGCCGTCGGTGCCGGTTGCCAGCGGCACCATGCCCAGTGCGACCGCGCTGGCGCTCCCGCCGCTCGAGCCGCCCGACGTGCGCGAGGGGTCCCATGCGTTGCCCGTGACCCCGCAGCGCGGACTGTCAGTCACCCCTTTCCAGCCGAACTCCGGAGTGGTCGTCTTGCCCACGAGCACAGCTCCGTTCTCGCGCAGCCTGGCAACGCTCGGGGCGTCCTCACGCCACTGCTGGTCGGGATCGATCAACACCGAACCGCGCAGAGTCGGCCAATCCTGGGTCAGGAAGAGATCCTTGATCGCAACCGGGACCCCGTCGAGGGCGCCTAACGGCTCGCCGTTGTGCCACCGCCGCTCGGAATCCGTGGCCGCGTCCATCGCTCGGACTCGGTCCACCAGCGCGAAGGCGTTTATCTCACCGTCTAACTTCTCGATCCGCGTGAGGGCGGCCTCGGTCGCCTCCACCGGCGAGGTCTCGCGCCGGCGATAGCGTTCGAGTAGCTCCGTTGCCGACAGCCGCCAGACGCTCACGAGGATTCTCTTCGATCAGGTGGACGTGACATGCCCGGCCTGCTTGTCCACTTCATTGCGCAGCGGCTGACCGGCGAGCCAGCGATCGACGTTGTCCGCGAACAGCGCCACGAGTGCTTCTAACCAGCCCACGAAATCTCCTGACATATGCGGTGACACAATCACATTCGACATCGTCCACAGTGGATGGTCTGCCGGGAGCGGCTCCTGCCCGAAGACATCCAGCGCCGCACCGCCGAGCTCTCCGGAGACCAGGGCAGTGAGCAGATCCTCCTCCACCAGGAGCGCGCCACGCCCCACGTTCACCAACCACGCCGTGCTCTTCATCCGGGCGAACTCGTCAGCGCCGAACATTCCCCTGGTCGAGTCGGTCAGCGGTGCGGCGACGACCACGTAGTCAGCAGCAGGCAGGAGTTCGGCCAGATCACTTGCGGCATGGACGACGCCGAGGTCCGCGTCGTCCCTGCGCGCCGTACGGCCAACGCCGCTGACCGACAGGCCCGCGGCGCGCAACAGCGCTCCAACGGCTCGGCCGATCGAGCCGGTCCCGACCACCAGTGCGCACTGGGTGTCGATCCGTTGGGTCTCCCGGTGCCGCCAGGTCCCTTCTCGCTGCAGCTGGAGGGTGGTCGGCAAGTCCTTGGCGATCGCCAGGACCAGGCCGAGAACGTACTCGGCGATCGGCCGGTCGAAGATGCCACGGGAGTTCGTGACCACGACGTCGCTGCCTACCAGATCCGGGAAGAGCAGGCGATCGACACCGGCGCTGGCGATGTGGATCCAGCGCAGCCGGTCGGCGCTGGGCCAGGCGTCGGACACGGCAGTGGAGACGAAGTCCCAGACAAACAGCGATTCCGCACCCTGCAACGCCGATGGCAGTCCGGCCGCATCGGTATAGCGGACGTCGGCCATCGCCTCGACGCGCTGCATCCCAGGCGGGCGGTGTTCGGCACACAGCACGGTGAGGACGTGGTCCACTCCAACCTCCTCTCCAGCGGGCCGCAGGCCCTACGCCGTTGACACGCTAGAAAGATCTCGTAGGATTGTCAACAATCTGCCTGCTGCCCGACCGAGGAGGGTCATGCCAAGGTTCATCACGATCTCACTGGAAAAACGTGGTGTCGCGTGTCGGGCGCGGTTGCTCGACGAGGACGCACCGCGCACCTGCTCGGCCGTGTGGGAGGCGCTGCCACAGGCCGGCGACGCACAGCATGCCAAGTACGCACGCAACGAGGTCTACACGATCGTGCCCCAGTTCGCGCCGGCCGAACCCGGCTACGAGAACCCGACGGTCACCCCGATCCCCGGCGACGTCATGTATTTCGCGTTCTCCGAGGGAATGCTCGACCGGGGTTTCCGGCAGGACCAGGGCCTGGAGGGGCGGCCGGGGGTGGTGGATCTCGCGATCTTCTACGGCCGGAACAACCTGCTCATCAACGGTGACATCGGTTGGGTGGTCGGCAACGTCTTTGCCACGATCGTCGAGGGTCTCGACGAGATGGCCGTGGCCTGCCACGACGTCTGGCGTTCTGGCAGCGTCGGTGAGCGGCTGGTCTATGCCCGGAGTGAAGCCCGAAGCGAGTCGTGAGCCTTCCCGCAGGTCCGGCCGAGCAGATCGGCGTCGGTGTCATCGCACCTTTCGACCTCGCCCTGGATCGGGAGCTGTGGCGATGGGTACCCGATGAGGTCACGCTGTTACTGAACCGCACCCCCCATGTCGACGAGCCGGTCAGCATCGCCCTCGCCGAGACGGTCAGCGACTCCGCCGACGTGGGCCGAGCGACCCGCGAGCTGATCGCCGTAGCGCCCCGGTGCATCGCCTACGCGTGTACGTCCGGCAGCTTCATCCACGGCGTCGCCGGCGAGAGGCGGCTGGTCGAGACGATGTGCACCGCCGGTGCGCCGCAAGCGGTCACCACCTCCGGTGCCCTGCTCGACGCTCTTTACACCCACGGCATCCACCGGGTCGCGGTAGCCACGCCGTACGTCGAGAGCCT
>JALZIL010000122.1 GCA_030860305.1 Actinomycetota bacterium | reverse complement strand
CACCGACGTGCTGCCGCGGTCCACGCGCGAGACCCGGCCCAGGGGACCATCGCCGGACGGCAGCGCGACGGAGCGCTCCGGGTTCCAGCCCAGCTCGGTCAAGGAGTACACACGCGCAACGTACGCGCCGCCGCCCGTTTCGTCGTCCGATTTAAGCCGATTCGGCGGTAGCGCGAGTACGCTCTGCAATCGGTCGAATACGGAATGTCGCGCCCCGCCGGTAGCGCATAAGTTTCGATCACGCTAGGGTTACCGACCGTGAGCATTTTGGTTACGGGGGGTGCTGGCTTTATCGGCTCCCAATTCGTCAGGAATATCCTCGGGGGCGCCTACCCTGCACTCTCGGATTCACAGGTCACGGTGCTGGACGCGCTGACCTATTCAGGCAACCTGACCAACCTCATCTCTGTCGCGGGTCACCCGCAACTGACGTTCATCGAGGGTGACATCGTGGACACCACGCTCGTCGAGGATGTCATGCCAGGACACGACCAGGTCGTGCACTTCGCCGCTGAATCCCATGTGGACCGCTCGATCCTCGGCGGACTGCCCTTTGTGACCACCAACGTCGTGGGCACCCAAGTGTTGCTCGAGGCGGCCTGGCGACACGGCGTCGAGCGGTTCCTGCATGTGTCCACCGACGAGGTGTACGGGTCGATTGCGGTGGGCTCTTGGCTCGAAGATCAACCGCTGGCGCCGCGTTCGCCGTACGCCGCCTCCAAGGCGAGCAGCGACCTCATGGCTTTGGCATTCCACCGGACCCATGAATTCGACGTCGTCGTGACCCGTTGTTCCAACAACTACGGCACTCACCAGTTCCCAGAGAAGCTGATCCCCCTGTTCGTGACCAACCTGCTCGACGGCGGGACCGTGCCGCTGTACGGGGACGGGCTCAACATCCGCGATTGGTTGCATGTCGACGACCACTGCGCGGGCATCGCCCTGGCGCTGGAGAAGGGCCGAGCCGGCGAGGTCTACCACATCGGTGGCGGCACCGAGCTGACCAACCGGGAACTCACCGAGAAGCTGCTGTCGGCCTGCGGAGCGGACTGGTCCTCAGTGATCCCTGTGGCAGATCGCCGAGGACACGACCGCCGCTATTCGGTGGATATCTCCAAGATCACCGCCGAGTTGGACTATCACCCCGCGGTCAGCCTCGAGCGGGGTCTTGCCGAGACCGTTGCGTGGTACCGCGACAACCGTGACTGGTGGGAGCCCCTGAAGTCGCGCGTCAAGTTGAGCGTGTAGCCGAGCACTCTCCGGCACTGAGCCGACCGAGCCCCGATCAGCGCCGCATGACGCCCAGTGGTGCATAGCGATGACCGGGAAAGACCGAGTCCATCGATCCGAGGCCGAGCTGATGTTGGGCCACCTCGGCGAGCACGTCACGATAGTCGTTCGGTCCGGCCAGGTCGCCGCGGACGAGGGCATCCGGAGTTAGGCCAGGCCACGCTCCGTGCACGACACCACCCGAAACGGCGCCGCCGAGCAGGAACATGACGTTGCCGTGTCCATGGTCGGTACCACCACTGCCGTTCTGCTGCACCCGTCGCCCGAACTCCGACAAGGTGACGACCGTGACGTTGTCCAACCGCGCCCCCAGGTCTGTTGCGAAGGCGGCGAGGACGCTCGACAGTCCGGTCAGGTGCGCGGTCATAGCTCCGCCCTCCACTCGACCCGCGTCGGTGTGCAGGTCCCAGCCACCGACATCCACGGTCGCGACCCGCAACCCGACGTCGGCCTGCACCAACCTCGCCAGATCGGCCATGGCCTCGCCGAACGTCCCATTCGGGTACAAAGCACCGTTGGCTGGCTCATAGGGCTCGGCCTGTAGTGCTGCCGCGTCGGCGAGGGTCCGCAGGGTCAGGTCAACTTGATTCGCGGCGGGATGGTCGAGTCCGGTGTAGAGCCCACTGAGTGCCTCGGTCACCCGGTCGGAGCCGCCAGCAAGCACCAACGAATCGACACCTCGCATGCTCACCGCCCCCGCCGAGGTCCCCAGCGAGATCGGCGATCCCAGCCCCTCGCTGACCGCCCGGAAGGTCGTGCCGGGGCCGGCCAGCTGCAGTGCCCGCTCCAGCCAGCCGGTCCGCGTCGATGGCGTGTCGACCCCGCGTTCGATCAGCTCCTGCGCCGCGAAGTGGCTGCGACTGGCATTGGGGGAGCCGACGGCGTGCACGATTGCCAACCGCCGGCTTCTCCAGGAGTCATACAACGGGGCGCAGGCCGGATGCAGGCCGAAGCGTCGGTCCAGCGCAAGCAAGGACGCGCTCGGGATGCTGATCGAGGGACGAGCGGCGGCATAATCAGGATCGTCGCCCGGGACCACCGCGGACAGGCCATCGAAGCCGCCGCGCAGGAAGATCACCACCAGGGTCGCCCCACTGCCACTGCCGGGCGCGGCATAGGAATAGCGGCTCGTGACCAGCTGCGAGCCCAGCGCCGCGGCGGCGGCCGCACCAGCGCCGGCTAGGAAGCGGCGCCGGGTGAATCCTGCCGACCAGCGGTCCCGTTGCTGGGCCAGATCGGCTTGCACGCGTTCACTGGCAGCAGCGATCTGCACTACCGGCACTGCGTCGATCCCGGTCATCGAAGCAGGTGGTACGGGGAGTCCAGGATCAACGCGACGACGCCGCGCAGAGACCTGGAAAGGATCCGATCGTCGTAGGCGCCGGACTCCGAAACGCCGAGGAAGGCCAGCAACGCGGCGCGGTGATCATGGCGGACGACCTGGCCGGTGACCCGCGTCGTCAGTCGGTCGACGAACGCTCCCATGTCCTGCGGTGCGCGACCGGAGAGCAGATCATCAAGCCCGGGGCCTTGCAGGCCGGTAACGCCCTGGTCGATCACATGGCGGTGGATGTTCCATCTGCCCAAGGCCCCTGACGTCGAGAGCCAGTCAGCCGCTACGTCGGCATAGCCCGTCGGTTCGGCTGCACCTAGAGGGGACTGCCCCAGGGCTTTGCTGAGGACGACAAGTTCCCATACACCTGCAGTGTCCGGTCCCGAAGGTGGCCGGATTCCCAACGCCCGCACCGCGGCGACGAGGTCCTCCAAGGGCCGGCGAACCTTGCGCCCCACCGATTCTGCGAACTCAGTGGAGGAGAACAGCGTGTGCAGCCAGGGCACGATCGCCGTGCCCCCGGACAGGTACGACTCGGCCAGCCTGGTCACCAAGCTCTCCGGCGGGTCATCGGAGACGAACCGGACGGCGAGCTTGTACGACAGGTGCCGTGCGGTGTGCTCATGTCGAGCCAGGTAGCGCAGATAGTCCTCACCGACGGCCACACCCTCATCGGGGTCACCGTTGCGGGCGGACCACCCAAGGATCTGAACCGGGCCGATGTAATGCTCGGCGGGCAGGAAGCGGAACTCCTCCTTGTCGTCCACACCCCAGCCGGTCAGGACGTAGGCGCTGTTGCGGACGTCGTCCTCGGTGTAGCCGGCTCCGGTGCCGACAGTGTGCAGTTCCAGGAGTTCCCGGCCGTAGTTCTCGTTCGGCTCATCCCCACGGGACACGTAGTTACCCAGATGGACCAGCATCGCCGGGCTCTTGGCATCAGCGAGCAGCAAGTCCTCGAACCTGCCCAGGGCGTGCCTGCGGATGACAGTTCGGTCCTCCACCGGCTTGGTGGTTCGGGTCAGAGCCAGCGCAGTGGTGACGTTGAAGTGGTTGCTCCAGAAGTCGACCATCACCTCGGAAAGCTGACGACTACTCCAGATCTGTCGGATCATGGTCGCCTCGATCAACTGTTGCACCGCGAGCAACGGATCGTCGGCAGGGATGGCGCCGCGCAATTGGGCGGCCGACGCGGCAAGCAAGGGATAAAGCCGACCGATCAGAGCGTGGACCGGATCATCGATTCGGTCCGGGTGCAGTTGATCGTCCAGCCACTGCGTCACCCCACGCTTGCCGACCTCGGCGAGGAGCTCGGGAGTCTGCCCGAAAGTCGCCCGCCGGACCAGATGCAAGACAGGGTCCGGATCCAGGATGTCGAGCGAGGTTGGCACCGTCCCGCCCAAGGCGCCGGCCTCTGGAACCGACCAGTGCAGATCCCACTCGTTGCGTGCCGCGGCGATGCCGATCGTTCCCATGGTGGCGGCCCCGGCAGCGAGGAGGGCAGCACGTCGACT
>JALZIL010000119.1 GCA_030860305.1 Actinomycetota bacterium | reverse complement strand
AGTTGGTGCCGAGGAAGACCATCACCTCGCCGGTCTCGATGATCTGGCTGGTCGCGGTGAGTTCGTCGTGCTCGATGTAACGGGCGGTCTTGAGCACCATGAACAGCATGTCGTCGTAGCGCTCGAGTTTGGGCCGCTGGTGTGCGTGCACCGCATCCTCGACAGCCAGTGCGTGTAGGCCGTACTTCTCGGCGATGTCGGTGAAGTCCTCCGCGGTGGGCTCGTGTAGGCCCAGCCAGACGAAGCCGCCCGAGTCCGCGGCCACGTCGCTGGCATTGTCGACGTGGACCGGCTCGCTGTGCCGCTTGCCCTCCACGTAGACCGCGCAGGCTACCACCGAGCGGTGCCGGTGGGTTTCGGAGAGGCTCATTGTGGTATCAGTGTGACCCTCAGGCGTGAGGGGTAACAACCTGGCCGGCAGCGAGGGGAAGCGATGAACATCCTCCGGACGAAGTCCGTCGAACAGTCCATCGCCGACACCGAGGAGCCAGAACACCAGCTCAAGAAGCAGTTGTCGGCTTTCGACCTCGTCGTCTTCGGCATCGGCGTCATCATCGGCACCGGCATCTTCGTTCTCACCGGGGTGGCGGCCAGGGACAGCGCCGGTCCGGGGGTGGCGATCTCGTTCGTCATCGCCGGTGTGGTGTGTGGACTGGCGGCGCTGTGTTATGCAGAGCTGGCCTCGACCGTGCCCGTCGCCGGCTCGGCCTACACCTTCTCGTTCGCCACGCTGGGCGAACTCGTCGCCTGGATCATCGGCTGGGACCTGGTCCTGGAGTTCTCCCTGGCCGCCTCGGTGGTAGCCGTCGGTTGGTCGCAGTATCTTGTGGCCCTGCTTGACGGCCTCGGAATCACGGTTCCGACCGCGATCGCCGGAGGCGAGGAGTCGGCGATCAATTTGCCGGCCATGGCGATCGTGGCCCTGCTCACTGTCGTCGCCGTGCTCGGCATCAAGCTGTCGTCGCGGTTCACCGCGATCATGGTGACGATCAAGGTGGCGATCGTACTGGCGGTCATCGTCGTCGGCGCGTTCTTCATCAAGGCCGCCAACTACAGCCCGTTCATCCCGCCGTCCGAGCCCGCCGAAGGGACCTCTGGCCTGCAGGCACCGCTGCTCGAATCGATATTCGGTCTCGAACCAACGCTCTTCGGCATCGGCGGGATGCTCGCCGGAGCGGCACTTGTCTTTTTCGCCTTCATCGGGTTCGACATCGTCGCGACCACGGCCGAAGAAACCAAGAACCCGCAGCGGGACATGCCACGAGGGATCCTGGGTTCGCTGGCGATCTGCACCCTGCTCTACGTCCTGGTCAGCCTGGTCGTCACCGGGATGCAGAAGTACACCGAGCTCAACCCGGATGCGCCTCTGGCCGAGGCATTCAACTCCGTCGACCTGCCCGTCTTCGCCACCCTCATCTCGTTGGGCGCGGTGGCCGGACTGACCTCAGTAATGCTGATCCTGATGCTGGGACAGTCCCGGGTGCTGTTTGCCATGAGCCGGGACCGGCTGTTGCCCGTCGGGCTGGCCAAGGTCCATCCCACGTGGGGTACGCCGTACCGGATCACGATCGGTGTCGGAGTCGTCGTGACGATCTTCGCCGGCTTCATCCCGCTCGAGGCACTGGCCGAGTTGGTCAACATCGGAACGCTGTTCGCCTTCATGCTGGTCTCGATCGGCGTCATCATTCTCCGCCGTACCCGGCCGGACCTGTCGCGGTCCTTCCGGGTGCCGTTCAGCCCGGTGCTACCCGCCCTGGCCGTGCTGGCCTGCCTGTTCCTGATGCTCAACCTCACCGGTGAGACGTGGTTGCGGTTCCTGGTCTGGATGCTGGCGGGGTTCGTCATCTACTTCCTCTACGGCGCGCGGCACAGCCGGTTGGCACCCGGGGGAGACCGCACGCCAGTGCAGGACACCGCGGCCCCCAGAACCGAATAGCCGCCGTCACTACCCTCAACGCGTGAGTCCTCGCCATATCTTGACCGCGGTCGCCTGGCCGTACGCCAACGGCCCACGGCACATCGGGCACGTGTCCGGTTTCGGCGTCCCTTCGGATGTGTTCAGCCGCTATCACCGGATGGCGGGGGACAACGTGCTCATGGTCAGTGGCACCGACGAGCACGGCACACCCATCACGGTCGCGGCCGACGCCGAAGGGGTTTCCCCGAGGGAGATCGCCGACCGCAACAACCGGATCATCGTCGAGGACCTGGTGGCACTCGGGTTGTCCTACGACCTGTTCACCCGAACCAGCACCGTGAACCACCATGCGGTGACCCAGGAGATCTTCCTCGGGCTGCTCAAGAACGGGTACGTCTTCCCGAAGACAACACTCGGCGCGATCAGCCCGTCGACCGGCCGTACCCTGCCCGACCGCTACATCGAGGGCACCTGCCCAATTTGTTCCTATCCGCACGCTCGCGGCGACCAGTGCGACAACTGCGGCAACCAACTGGACCCGACCGACCTGATCGACCCGCGCAGCAAGATCAACGGTGAGACACCGTCCTTTGTGGAGAGCGAGCACTACTTCCTCGACCTGCCGGCCTTCGCCGATGCGTTGGCCGCCTGGCTCGAGACCCGGAAGTCATGGCGCCCCAATGTCCTCAACTTCGCTCGTAACCTGTTGGCCGATCTCAAACCGAGGGGCTACACGCGTGACATCGACTGGGGGGTCCGGGTCCCGCTGGACGGTTGGCGCGATCGCGACGACAAGCGGATCTACGTGTGGTTCGACGCGGTCGTGGGCTATCTCTCCGCGTCCATCGAGTGGGCCAGACGGCGCGGAGAACCGGAGGCCTGGCGCGACTTCTGGCAGGGCCCGGACAACAATGCGTACTACTTCATGGGCAAGGACAACATCGTCTTCCACGCCCAAATCTGGCCGGCCCAGCTGCTCGGCTACAACGGCCAGGGAAACAAGGGCGGTACGCCCGGGTCGTACGGCGCGCTGAACCTGCCGACCGAAGTCGTGGCGAGTGAGTTCCTGACCCAGGAGGGCAAGAAGTTCTCCTCCTCCCGGTCGGTGGTCATCTACGTACGCGACTTCCTCGCGCGGTACGACGCCGATGCCCTGCGGTACTTCATCGCGGTAGCCGGCCCGGAGACCCAGGACACCGACTTCACCTGGGTGGAGTTCCGGCGCCGCAACAACGACGAGCTGGTCAATGGTTGGGGAAACCTCGTCAACCGGTCTATCTCGTTGACGGCCAAGAACTTCGGCGCCATCCCAGCCGCGGGGGAGTTGACCGCCGCGGACCGAGCCCTGCTCGAGTCGACGTCCGGTGCTTTCGCCCGGATCGGAGACCTGCTCGAGCGATCCCGCCAGAAGGCGGCAGCGACCGAGTCGATGCGGGTCGTGGCCGAGGCGAACAAGTACCTGTCCGACGAGGCGCCCTGGAAGTTGCGGGAAACCGATTCGCAGCGGATGGCCACCGTGCTGCATGTCGCGCTGCAGGCAGTTGACGACTGCAAGGCTCTGCTGACCCCGTTCCTCCCGCACTCCGCGCAAGCTGTGCACGAACAGCTCGGAGGGCAGGGAACCTGGTCTGCCGCACCGCAGATCGACGAAGTCAAGGACCTGGACGACGATTCACCGTACCCGATCATCACCGGCGACTACACGACTCAGTTGGCGACCTGGAAGTCGACCCCCATAACGGCTGGCGCGCCGTTGGCCGCCCCGACTCCGGTGTTCAAGAAACTGGACGAGAGCATCGTGGAAGAGGAGCTGGCCAGGTTGGCTGCGAAAACGGCCGCCGATGAGTCGCAGTAGGTCGGCTCGGGCCAACCGCCAGGGGGAGCGACCACCTACGCCCGAGGCCCTGCCGGCCGCGGCGGTGGACAGTCATTGTCACCTGGACATCATCGCTGATTCGCTGAGCGCGGACGGTTTCCCAGATGTCGATGTCGAGGTGGAGCTCGCTGCTGCTGCCGCCGTAGGCATCACCCGCGTCGTACAGGTCGGCGTGAACGTGGCCTCCTCGCAGTGGTCGGCCGACCTCGCCGCGCGCCGGACCGACGTGCTCGCGACGGTGGCGCTGCATCCGAACGAGGCCGGGGCCGGCGCGGCCACTGATGAGGCCTTGGCCGAGATCGACCGGCTGGCCGGCCAGCCCCGCGTCCAGGGCATCGGCGAGACCGGCTTGGACCACTTTCGGACCGGTCAGGACGGCTGGGCGATCCAGGAGCAGTCCTTCCGGGCGCACATCGACATCGCCAAGCGGCACGCCATCGCGCTGATGATCCACACAAGGGATGCCTACGAGGACATGCTGCGGGTCCTTGACGAGGAAGGCGCACCGGAGCACACGGTGCTGCACTGCTATTCCTCCGACGCTGACACCGCGCGGCGCTGCCTGGATCGCGGGCTGGTGCTGAGCTACAGCGGGACCGTGACCTTTGCCAACGCGCGGGCCACGGCGCAGGCGGCAGCCATCACCCCGCTGGACCAGATGCTGGTGGAGACCGACGCACCGTTCCTCACCCCGACACCGTTCCGGGGTCGCCCGAACGCGCCGTACCTCACGCCGTACACGATTCGGGCGCTGGCCGAATTGACCGGCACCGACCTGACCACGCTGTGCGAGAGCCTCACCGCCACGGCGGAGCGGGTCTTCGGCCCCTGGCACTGATCTCGGGGTGTCAGCCGCTTGGCGGTTTCCATGGAAACCGCCACGTAGTGAGCCCTACGCGGCGGGCAGGCGGTGCTGGGAGGTACGGGCCGCCCGCTGCGAATAGGTTACAGCTCGGGTAGTGCTGAGCCGGATCAGTTGACCTATGAGCAATCCCGACGTATGCCTGAGGCATGGGTCGGTTCATCGCGGTGCTGCTGTTCGTGGCGTTGCTCGTACCCGCGGTGTTCGTGGGGCGCGCCTGGTCGCATGCCGCGGTACGTCGCGAGGTGTCCAACGGTGCGCTGAGTCTTACGCTGCCGACCAGCGAGGCAGAGCGAGCCATGCGGATCCAGGCGCAGCGGGCTCGGCTCTGGCGGCTGGCCGGGCTGGCCGCGGCCCTGATCGGATCGGTGGCCGCCCTGGTCATGTTCGCCGAGCGCGCGGTCTTCCTGTGGCCCGGCCTGGTGGTCGGCGGCCTGCTGGCCGGAGTCCTGCTGGGAGAGCTGACCCGGGTACGACCGAACTGGGAAACTCGGGCCTCTGCTCGGCGTCGGCAGTCGGAGTTCATCGACCGGGCGCTGCCGTGGATCGGTCGGCTTGCCGCCCTGGGACTGGTCGCCTTCGGTTGGCTGGCCATGGGTGCGGAGTGGACGCTGGAGATCCGGATCGCAGCCGGCGTGGCAGTGGGCGGCTGGTTGATGGTCGAGTTCAGCCTCGAACGGCTGGCCCGCCGCGCGGGACCCAGCGGCTCCGAGGACATTCCGGTCGATGACGCTCTTCGGATCAACAGTGCCCACGTGGCGGTCGGGGCCGGGAGCATCCTCACCCTGCTTGTCCTCTCGGGGCTCCTTTTCGTCGCCGGCGTGGCCATCGGGGACTCGGCATCCGGGGCAGATCTCGCCCCGGTGGCGTTGATCGCCGGTGGCTTCGGGGCGCTGGTGGGGGCCATGGTCGTCGGCGCCTACCTGGCGAAGTGGCTGACTCCGGTACGCTGGGCAGAAGCCGCATGGGGGACGTCGCGGCGGGGCTGAATCGCTGATCCCCTAGATCCCGCACCCCCATGAGTGGTTGTCAGGGCTGGCCTTCCGTTATCGTGTTGTAATAACGCCGGGGTGGGGAAGCCCCAGGGACTTCGATCGAAGCACCATGGAATCGCCGTGCAGCCGTCATCAGGTGCGCCGGTCGCCGCTGAAAGTTGGCGGTGTTTCCCCTGCTCGGACCGCCGGACCAGAGAGCTTGCCAGGATTTGATAGTGCGTCGTTCGATCAAAATTGCTTTGTTCACCCTCGTCATCGCCGGACTGCTCGGCGGCTCGCTCGCCTGGGCCGGTCTGTCCAAGACCGTCACGGTGTCCGTCGATGGGGAGCCGCGAAACGTCTCCACCCTCGCCTCCACCGTGCGGGGCGCGCTGGACACCGCCGACCTGGATGTCGGTGAACACGACGTGCTGGTGCCGGATGCGGACACGTCCATCCAGGACGGTTCGAGCATCGCCCTGCAGCGCGGCCGCCCGCTGACCCTCACGGTGGACGGCGTGACCCGCGAGGTCTACACCACGGCCCGCTCGGTGGATGAAGCACTCGACCAACTCGGCTACCGACAGGCCCAACTGGAAGTCTCGGCCTCACGCAGCGCCCGGGTCCCGCTCGATGGCATGGATCTCACGATCAACACGCCACGCGAAATCATCCTGACCATCGACGGGCGTACCCGCCCGGTGATGACGACCGCGACCGACGTCGCTGAGTTCATCCAGGAGCAGAGCCTTGCGGTCGGCGCCAACGACTGGACCTCGCTGTACCGGACCCAGCGACTTGCCGACCAGATGCGGCTGCACATCGTTCGGGTGACCTTCAGCGACCTCGCCGTCGTCGAGCCGCTGCCCTTCCCGGTGTCCGAAACGCCGGACGACACCCTGTTCGAAGGCGAACGTGAGGTGGACACCCCCGGAGTCCTGGGTGAGCGTTTCGTCAACTACCGCATCACCGCGCACGACGGCGTCGAAGTGGTCCGCCACGCAGTCGCCATCCGCACTATCTCTGCGCCGGTCGGCGAAGTTGCCCGAGTCGGCACCAAGCCCCGCCCTGCACCCCCGGAGACCAGGACCGGCGGTGGCGACGGTGACGATGACGGCGGTGGTGGCGGCAACACCGGAGCGACTCCGCCACCAGCCAGCGGTTCGCTGAACTGGGACGCCCTGGCCGAATGCGAGTCCGGTGGGAACTGGGCGATCAACACCGGCAACGGTTACTACGGCGGCCTGCAGTACGACGAGCAGACCTGGCTGGCCAACGGAGGCGGGGCCTACGCGCCGCTGCCCCATCAGGCCACTCGGGAACAACAGATCGCAGTCGGAGAGACCACCTACGCCGAGCGCGGTGATTCGCCGTGGCCCTCGTGCGGGTACCACCTCTACGACTGAGGTCCGAGTCCGCACCTGACTGACCGAGTGCGCTGCACCGCCATGGCGCCTTATCCGAGCGTCCCTGCGTACGGTCCTGACATGGCGCAGTTCTTGGGACCGGCGGCGATCCGAGAGATAGCCGCCACCCTCGATCTGCGGCCAACGAAGTCACTAGGGCAGAACTTCCTGCACGACCCGAACACGATCCGAAAGATCGTCCGGGTAGCTGGAGTGGGGGCCGGGGACGTCGTCCTCGAGGTCGGGCCGGGCCTGGGTTCCCTGACCCTGGGACTGCTGCACGCGGGCGCTCGGGTCGTGGCTGTTGAAGTGGATGCTCGCCTCGCCCGAGCGCTGCCGGAGACGATCGGCGCCCGGGCGCCGGAGGCCAGCGACCGACTGCGGGTACTCACGGCCGATGCCCTGTTCCTGACCTCACTTCCGGAGGAACCGACCGCCCTGGTCGCCAACCTGCCGTACAACGTCTCCGTTCCGGTGCTGCTGACGCTCCTGGAAAGGTTCCCGTCCCTGCAGCGCGGGCTGGTGCTGGTCCAGTCCGAGGTGGCCGAGCGGCTCGCCGCGCAGCCGGGGAGCCCGGCCTACGGTGTGCCGTCGGTCAAGGCCGCCTGGTACGCCGAGCTCCACCGGGCGGGACCGATCAGCCGTCAGGTGTTCTGGCCGGTCCCGCGGGTCGACTCCGGCCTGGTCTCCTTCTGTCGCCGACCCAGCCCGACGTCAGCCCTGCGAGATCAAGTCTTCGCCGTCATCGATGCGGCCTTCGCCACCCGACGCAAGGGTCTGCGGGCAGCGCTGGCCGGGTGGGCCGGCAGCCCCAGTGCCGCGGAAGCGATCCTCCTAGCCGCCGGCATCGATCCGCTGACCCGCGGGGAACAGCTCGGGATCACGGAATTCGCCCGGATAGCTGCGGCCGGGTCGGCGCCGTGACGTCCAGGGCGGCGCCTTCGATCGCGGTTCGGGCGCCGGCGAAACTCAATCTCTTCCTGGCAGTCGGGCCGCCCGCCGAGGACGGCTACCACGCCCTCACCACCGTGTTCCTGGCGGTCAGCTTGTTCGACACGGTGACGGTCTCCCACGTCCGAGCTGGGACCGGGTTGAGGCTTGCGGTGAGTGGACCGGATAGCGCTGCGGTACCAGCCGATGCCAGCAATCTGGCCTGGCGCGCGGCGGTCCTGCTGGCCCAACGATCCGGCATCGATGCCGATGCCGACATCGCCATCGATAAGCAGATTCCGGTGGAAGCGGGACTGGCCGGTGGGAGCGCGGATGCCGCGGCCACGCTGGTCGCTCTGGACGGGCTGTGGGGGACGGCGCTGGACCGGGGGCAGCTGGCCGAATTGGCCGCCGAACTCGGCAGCGACGTCCCGTTCTCCCTACACGGTCACGTCGCGCTCGGGACCGGTCGCGGAGATCGGCTCAGTGCCGTACTCGCCCGAGGACGTACCGACTGGGTGCTCGGGATCGCGCGTACGGGGTTGTCCACTCCGATCGTGTACGCCGAACTGGACCGATTGCGGGCACAGCGGGACCTGCCGAGTGATGGGGATCCCGCCGGGGTCTTGACTGCACTGCGCAAGGGCGACCCGGAACTGCTCAGCGGGGCCCTGACCAACGACCTGGCGGTTGCCGCGTTGTCTCTGCGCCCGGACCTGCGTCGCGCGCTGCGCGTTGGCGAGGAGGCCGGCGCCCTGGGTCAGCTGATCAGCGGCTCAGGACCCACCGTCGCCTATCTCGCCCGGGATGCCGAACACGCGATCACGGTGGCCGCCCGACTGTCGGCGGAAGGATTGTTCGCCAGCGTGCGGGTCGCCAGCGGCCCGGCACCGGGGGCTCGATTCGCCCGTTCGACGCGCTGACTCCACGTTTCGGAGTTGATCCACAGCCGCGCCGGCTTGTCCACACTGGATGGTCTCCGCACCGTCTGCCGGCCTGGCCACCTAGGTTCGGGCCAGTCACACAGCAGCCCTGAATCGGCAGCGGCGCTGCATCGGCGCGAGCGTGGCGTGGGAGGTGCGTGGATGCCCGGACCCGAGTTCGATCCGCAGGACACCCGAGCCGAGCCGATGCGGATCCGCGAACAGGCGCAGGGCTTCGCCCGGGTCAGCGGCCAGCTGACCGGTCAGCAGGATTCGCTGTCCTTTGTGCTGCGCTCGCTTGCCTCGTCCTTCTCCGACGTGCTGCATCCACTCATCCGCGATCGGATCGGTGAGCAGTTCTCCACCTTGCATGACGTTGTCGGGGCGATGCTCTTCGCCGAGCAGGTCACCCTTTGCTGGGCCGAGGAGGTGGTCGCGTTCAAACGGCAGCGCAACGAACTGGCGCAGCGCTGGGAATCCGCCTGCGCCAACGGTTTCTGGATCACTCGGGCGCCGGGCTATCACAACATCGAGCCGGAGATGCGCGAGACGTTGTACGACGACGCCAGGTGGCGGGTCTGGACGGAGCTGACTGCAGAGGCTGAAGTGGCCTACGCAGCGTTCAGTCTCGCCGCCGAGGACCGTGGGCGGCAGTTCAGCGACGGACCGACCGTGGCGAACGTGCTGGCGGTGATGGGCTCTGCGCCGGGAGGCGGAGCCGGGATGGCGATCGTCTACCCCGAGCTGCCGGTCACCGGGCCGCGCTACGGGCTGCCCCGGGAGTACTGGGGGATGACCGCAGCACAAGTCGTACGAGCCACCGAAGACGATCCCGAGCTTGCCTCGCTACTGGTTATTCGGCGACCGGACATCGACTCAGCGGACCCTTTCGAGGCCGCGCTGGCGCTTGCCTCCGTCGTGGCGGGAATGCAGCCTGGCGCGGGATCGGACGACGGCGCGGCCAGTTCCGAGCAGGCGGCGGCGGTGGCTCAGGCGCTGGTCGGCATCCCGCCGGAGTCCCTTGCGATGCTCGCGGCGCTCTTCCCCGCGGTGGTCGGCAACATGAACGGGATGCCCTTCGAGAACCGGATCGCTGCAAATCGGATCCGCGTTGCCGACGCTCTGCACCGGGCCAGAGCGCAGCGCCCCCAGGAAGCGGTGCAGGCTGGCGCCGATGAACCCCCGCCGGTTGGGTCCGAGGGCGGTTACGATCCGAAACGCGAGGAGGTCCGCCTGAGGTTGATTGATCTTGACGGGCAGATCGAGCAGTACGAGCTACTGCTCGAAGAGCCCACCATCGACTACGGGAATCCCGAGGGCCCGCCGTGGCCGGACTATCGAGGCCGAAAGGTTCTCTATTTCGACCCGAGTGGGGACCGAGCGTGGGCCGAAATCGTCGGGACGGTCACTGCGCAGACCGACGCCGTGGGGGTTCTGGTGCCGGGCGTCGGCACCGACTCGGCGGATATGTGGAACTGGTCCAACACAGTCACCACATTCGTCGAACAGGCAGCGCGGGAGGGGGAACAGCTCGCGATGATCGTCTGGGCCGGAGGCGATTTTCCGGACGGCATCCTCGACGCCATCACCGACGACGATGCCGCGGAACTGGTCGAACCGTTGGTCGACTTCAGCTATGCCCTCCAGCAGGAGATCGACGATCACGGGCCCGGCGTCGAGGTCCCGGTCACGGTGATCGGGCACTCCTACGGTGGTCTCGCCGTGGCCACGTCCGCCCGGTCCGGGCTGTCTGCAGACAACCTGCTGTTTGTGAACTCGCCGGGAATCGGTGGTGGTGTCGGGCCGATGGGTATCGAAGTTCCAGCTGATTTGGCTGAGTATCAGACCTTCGCCATGAAGGCCCCCTGGGATCCGGTGCCTTTTGGCGGTTCGGTGCTTCACGGACTTCCGGCGACCGCCCCGGAGTCGGTCGTCGTGTTGGACACCGGTACCTACGCCGACGGCACGCAGATCAACGGCCTGTCAGGGCACAGCGGCGTGTTCGAGGTGGGTTCCACCGCGTGGGAGAACATGCTGGCTGTGCTGATCGGGAGGCCAGTCCTGGTGGACTGAGCGCAGACCCCGCACCGCCCGCGGCTGGAATGCGGCTCAGTCGCGGTCGGCCGCGGACAACCGGGGCTTGCTCTCCAGATGTGAGAGACCGTTCCACGCGAGATTGACCAGGTGCGCGGCCACTTCCTGCTTCCTGGGCTTGCGCACCTCGAGCCACCATTGCCCGGTCAGGGCGACCATGCCGACCAACGCCTGGCTGTAGAGACCGGCCAGTTTGGTTTCGAACCCACGCGAGGTGAACTGGCCTTCCAGGATGTACTCCACCTGAGTGGCGATCTCGGAGATCAGCGAGGAGAAGGTGCCGGTCGTACTGGCTACCGGCGAATCCCGGATCAGGATCCGGAAGCCGTCGGTCTCGTCCTCGATGTAGTCCAGCAGGACGAAGGCAGCCTGCTCGAGCAACTCCCGAGGGTTCTCGCCCTGCAGCGCAGAGGTGAAGCTTCCGAGCAGCCGCTGCATCTCCCGATCGACGACGACGGCGTAGAGCCCCTCCTTGCCGCCGAAGTGCTCGTACACGACGGGCTTGCTGACCTTGGCCCGGGCGGCGATCTCTTCGATGGAGGTGGCCTCGAAACCACGCTCGGCGAACAGCGCCCGTCCCACGTCGAGCAGTTGCTGTCGTCGCTGGGCCCCGGTCATCCGCACCCGCCCCGCAGCATTGGTCATGGGATGGACGGTGCCACCCGCTTGCTCGCCAGCCTTACCGGGTCCGGCCAACGCACGTCGCGAACCCAGCCAAAGCGCTCGAAAAGCCAGATCAGCCGGGCGGAGGAATCGATCTGACCCGGCAGCACGCCGTGCCGGGCACAAGTCGGGTCCGCATGGTGCAGGTTGTGCCAGGACTCGCCCATGGACAGGATCGCCAGCGGCCAGACATTTGCCGACTTGTCGCGAGCGAAGAAGGGACGAGACCCCACCGTGTGACAGATCGAGTTGATCGACCAGGTCACGTGGTGCAGTACGGCGACCCGTACGAGTCCGCCCCAGAAGAAGCCGGACAGCGCACCCGCCCACGACATCGTGATGAGCCCGCCCAGCACAGCCGGCAGGGCCAGGCCCAAAAAGGCCCAGAGAATGAACCACGCTCCGGTTCGACGCACCACCGAGTCCTTGAGCAGATCCGGCGCGTAGCGGGCGGGGTTGGTCTGGTTGCGGTCGAAGAGCCACCCGATGTGGGCATGGAAGAGCCCTTTGGTCAGCGCGCGAAGACTGGACCCGTACCGCCAGGGGGAATGCGGGTCGCCTTCCCGGTCGCTGAACGCGTGATGGCGCCGATGGTCGGCCACCCATTGGGTGACCGGCCCCTGGATGGCCATCGACCCGGCGACCACCAGGGCCGCACGCAGCGGGGCGACCGCCTTGAACGAACCGTGGGTGAAGTGCCGGTGGAAACCGACCGTGATGCCGTGTCCGGTTAGGGCGAACATCGCCACCAGCAGCGCGACATCCAACCAGCCCAGCCCCCAACCCCACATGAGCGGTACCGCGGCCAGCAGGGCGAGGAACGGGACGATGACGAAGACGTAGAGGACCGCCTGTTCCCAGAAGCCCTTGCTCTTGCTGTAGATCGGTGTGCCGCGAGCACCGACTGCAGCGGCAGCGGGTGGGGCCGGGGGAGCAGCGCCGGTCATGCCCCTACGCTACCGTAAGTTACGCAACCGTAGGTGCACTCAACGGCGGCAATCGGGCCGGCCGATTCGGTCGGCCGGGCTGGCCCGACACCTCGGAGGGCAAGCCAACTAGGCTCGACCCCGCCGGAGTTGATGGGGGATGGGGTAATCGGCAGCCCGCCGGCCTTTGGAGCCGTGCAGTCTCGGTTCGAGTCCGAGTCCCCCAGCCATATCGCCGGCCTAGCTGGTGTGCAACGACATCGATTCGGAGGGGATCGCGAGTGAGTTCGTCGGGTCTGTCCGCAGTCGTGGTCCTGGCCGCTGGAATCGGTAGCCGGATGGCATCGGCGACCCCCAAGGTTCTGCACGAGATCGGCGGACGGAGCCTATTAGGCCACGTCCTCGCCGCGGCCGCACCGTTGCGGGCCGCTCAACACCTCGTCGTCGTCGGAGCCGGCCGCGACGTCGTCGCCGCGCATGTTGCCGGGATCGCCCCGGACGCTGCAACGGTGGTCCAGGCCGATCAGCTGGGATCCGGCCACGCGACCGCGCTGGCCTTGGAGCAGGTACGCGAGCCCGGGCCGGTGCTGATCCTCAACGGGGACGTACCGCTGCTCACGTCGGGTACGTTGTCCCACCTGGTGGCCACCCATGTGAGCGCGCAGGCAGCCCTGACGGTCCTGACCGCGCGAGTGGACGACGCGCACGGGTTGGGCCGGATCCTGCGAGACAGCTCCGGTGCCCCGGTCGGAATCGTCGAAGACCGCGATGCCGCTCCGGATCAGCTGGCTATCGACGAGGTCAACGCGGGTGCCTACGTCGCCGACGGTGCTGCCCTGGCCTCGGCGCTGGAGCGGTTGCGGACGGGCAACGCCCAAGGCGAGCAGTACCTCACCGACGCGGTTGCGCTGTTCGTCTCGGACGGGAGAACCGTCGCCGCACACATAGCAGCCGATCCGAGCGATGTCCTCGGCTGCAACGACCGCATCGAGCTGGCCGCCCGCGGTCGCACCCTGAATGACCGGGTCCTGCGGCGCCACATGGCCGCCGGTGTCACGATCGTCGATCCGGCGAGCACCTGGATCGACGTCACCGTCGAGATCGGCCGCGATGTCAGGCTGCTGCCCGGCAGCCAACTGCATGGGTCCACCTCGATCGCCGAACGCGCCATCCTCGGCCCGGACACCACGTTGACCGACTGCGTCGTCGGAGAAGGCGCGACGGTTGTCCGTACGCACGGCACTGAAGCCGTGATCGGACCAGGCGCCAGCGTCGGCCCCTATACCTACCTCCGGCCCGGCACTCGGCTGGGCCCGGCCGCCAAGGCCGGTGCCTTCGTCGAGATCAAGAACGCCGATGTCGGGAAGGGCAGCAAGATTCCGCACCTTTCCTATATCGGTGATGCCACGATCGGTGAGCACAGCAACATCGGCGCAGCCACGGTGTTCGTCAACTACGACGGGATCGCCAAGCACCGCACAACGATCGGCAGTCATGCGCGTACGGGCGCGGACAACATGTTCGTCGCGCCGGTGTCGGTCGGCGACGGCGCTTACACCGCGGCCGGATCGGTGATCACCGAAGATGTGCCCCCGGGAGCCATGGGAGTGTCCAGGGCACGGCAACGCAACATCGCCGGTTGGGTACGCCTGCAACGGCCGGGAACGCCGGCCGCCGAAGCGGCTCGAGCGGCCGCCCCAGAGGAACCGGAGGGACCGGAGACAGGATCAGAAATGCCGGAGCAGGGCGGACAGGAGTAAGCATGAGCGCGATCCGACAGCAGACCCACAAGAGCTTGATGCTGTTGTCCGGCAGGGCATTTCCCGAACTGGCCATCGACATCGCCGAACGCCTGGGTGTGACGCCGACGCCCGTCACGAGTTACGAGTTCGCCAACGGTGAGCTCTATGTGCGCTTCGACGAGTCCGTACGCGGCAGCGACGCGTTCATCATCCAGAGCCACACCGCCCCGATCAACACCTGGTTGATGGAGCAGCTGATCATGGTCGACGCAGCGAAGCGGGCCTCGGCGAAGCGGATCACCGTCGTCGCGCCATTCTTTCCGTACGCCAGGCAGGACAAGAAACACCGCGGACGCGAACCGATCTCAGCCAGGTTGGTAGCCGACATGTTCCATGCGGCCGGCGCCGATCGGTTGATGGTCGTCGACCTGCACACTGCCCAGATTCAGGGATTCTTCGACGGGCCGGTGGACCACCTGTTCGCCCTGTCCCTGCTCGTCGAGCACGTCCGAAACCGATGGCAGGGCAAGGACATTACTGTGGTATCGCCTGACTCGGGCAGAGTGCGGGTCGCCGAACGCTGGACCGAACGGCTCGGCGGCGTACCGCTGGCCTTCATCCACAAGACTCGCGACATCAGTCGACCCAACGACGTGATCGCCAACCGGGTCGTCGGCGAGGTTGCGGGCCGGCATTGCGTCGTCGTCGACGACATGATCGACACCGGAGGCACGATCACCAAGGCCGCGGATGCGCTGTTCGAGGCTGGCGCTGTCGAGGTGACGGTCGCGGTCACCCACGGGGTGCTGTCCGGTCCCGCGGTCGATCGCCTGAAGAACAGCCGGATCAGCGAGGTCGTGGTGACCAACACCCTCCCGATCCCGCAGGATCGCCGATTCGACAAACTGACCGTCCTGTCCATCGCGCCGCTGCTCGCCCTAGCGATCAGGGAAGTCTTCGAGGACGGCTCGGTCACCAGCCTGTTCGACGGCGACAGCTAGGCGGAAGGCATTCCATGACCCAGATCCGTCAACCCGCCGATTCCCTCGACGATCTAGCGCCGGAGGACGACGACCACGCGGTGGCCGCCGCACTGGCCACCGCCGCCGGCGGCCGGCTACTCGAGATCCGCGCCGAGGTCGGCTTCGGTGATGCCGCGGCCCTCCGCTGCGCCGGTGACGCGGGAGCACAGATTCTGCTTGCCAGCCAGCTCGCCCGGCTGCGTCCCGACGATGCGGTGCTCTCCGAAGAGGCCCGGGACGATCCCGCCCGACTCGCCCGATCACGGGTCTGGATCATCGATCCCTTGGACGGAACCCGGGAGTTCTCCGAGGACGGGCGCAGCGACTGGGCGGTCCACGTCGCACTGTGGGTCGACGGTGAACTCGCAGTCGGCGCGGTCGCGCTTCCCGGCCGCGGCATCACCCTTGCCACGCCGGCTGTCGACGCGCCGCCGCCGGCACCCGACCAGCTACGAGTGGTCGTCAGCCGTACCCGACCTCCGGCCGAGGCATCCGCGGTGGCAGCCGCCTTGGACGCCGTACTCGTGCCTCTGGGTTCGGCCGGGGCGAAAGTGTCCGCCGTCGTGCTCGGCGATGCGGACGTGTATGTACACAGTGGAGGGCAGTACGAATGGGATTCGGCGGCTCCGGTGGCGGTGGCCCGTGCGGCCGGCCTGCACACGAGTCGGGTAGATGGTTCCCGGTTGATCTACAACCAGGCCGATCCATATCTCCCTGACCTGCTCATCTGCCGGCCCGGACTGGCCGAGGACGTCCTCGCCATCCTCAACTGAGGTGGCACCAGCCGGTGCCGAGGTCGGCTGAGAGAACCGGGTATCATTGTGGGCAGTCCGGCGAGGGAGTGTGGCCGTAGCGGCCCGACTCCGTGATCGACGGCGGTGTTGTGCGTCAGCTCCGCTGAAGTCAGCTCGGCGGAGAGGCATCGACCCACACGCACCGCCGCAACTCCGTTCGGCCCCCCATCACGTGGCCGACCGACACCCGTTCGACCCGCCCGGAGGCAAGCCATGGCCGAAGTTCGTATCACCGCGCAGCCGCGTACCGAGTTCGGTAAGGGCTATGCCCGGCGTACCCGTCGAGCCGGGCTCGTACCTGCAGTCCTGTACGGCCACGGCGAGGATGTCCGGCACTTGTCGTTGTCGGCGCGAGAGTTCGCCAAGGCGCTCAAGGGTGGATCCAACACGCTGCTCACTGTCGCGCTGGACGGGGAGACCCATCTAGCTCTGCCCAAGGCCGTCACGCGGCATCCGATCCGCCCTGAGTTCACGCACGTGGATCTACTGCTCGTACGCCGTGGCGAGAAGGTCACCGTCGCCGTGGCCGTACATCTGATCGGTGAGCCCGCTCCGGACACCCTGGTCAACCAGGAGTTGACCGCGTTGACCATCGAGGCCGAAGCGACCCACATCCCGCCGTCCTTCGATGTCTCCATCGAGGGCAAGCACGTGGGTCAGTCGATCCTGGCCGGCGACATCCCGCTGCCCAGCGGAACGACCCTGGTGACCGAGGCCGACAACCTGGTGGTCGGCTTCCTGGCCGCACCCACCGCCGAAGAGCTCGAAGCCGAGCTCGAAGAGGCCGAGGCCGAGGTCGGCATCGAGCGCGACGCGTCCGACGAAGATATCCAGGCTGCCGCCGAGGCCGAAGCCGAGGCCGAGGCCTCGACCGATCAGGATGACGATTCCGCGGCACCGTCCGGGGACTCGGCCAGCTAGCCTTCGGCGCCGGCGTTCCGGACCGCCGTCGAGGCGTTGCGGGCTGCTGCTCGCTTTGGCGCACACCATGTCCGAGCCCACGACTTGCAGGACGGGGCCGGCGGCCGGCCGTGTGAATGCCGCTGTGGTCGTCGGCCTGGGCAATCCAGGCCCGGATTACGCCGGCCATCGGCACAACGTCGGTGCCATGGCGGTGGCCGCGATCGCATCCGCGCAGGGCATCGCGCTCAAGCGCGGACGCGGCAGGCTGGCCCGGGTGGTGTGCTCGAGTACGCGGGTGGCCGGAAGCCGGGTCCTGCTGGCCACGCTGACCACGTACATGAACGAATCCGGACAGGCTGTACGGCCGTTGCTCGACTACTACAAGGCCGATCCGGGATCGTTGATTGTCCTGCACGACGAACTCGACCTGCCCTTCGGCACGGTCCGGGTCAAACAAGGCGGCGGGGACAACGGGCACAACGGCTTGCGTTCGATCACCAGGTCGGTGCACAGCCGTGATTACATCCGCATCCGGATCGGGATCGGACGACCGGTCGGGCGGCAATCGCCGGCCGACTTCGTCCTTCGAGACTTCAGCGCCGCAGAGCGGACTGAACTGCCCGCGGTCCTCGACCAAGCGGCTGGCGGGGTGTCCTTGATCATCGCCGGTGGGGTCGGCCATGCCCAGAACGAGCTGCACCGCCCCTGACCCAATGCCCGCAC